>DAONZU010000071.1:0-11436 GCA_035406965.1 Bacteroidales bacterium | reverse complement strand
AAGCTAAGCAGTCCTGCATTTACGAAACTAACAACCATTACTGTGGTAGCAGACGATGACTGTATGAGTGCTGTTACTAAAAGTCCGGTAAGTACACCCGTTACTCGATTTCTTGTCATCGCTGACAAAATTGAACGCAATTTGTTCCCTGCAAGTTTTTGCAAGCCCTCGCTCATTATCTTCATTCCGTACAAAAACAGACCTAAAGAACCTATGAGCTTTAATAAATCAAAAAAACTATAATCCATCTCAAAAAATAATAAGTTAACTTGCAGACAAAAGTATTTAAAAAAGAAATAATTACAAATGATAAAATTGTAATAACAATAACAAATAGCCTCAAACTATTCAAACAACAAGAAAGTATCAATTATTATTTTTTTTCAACAATATAAAAATCATTGTTAATAAGATTTTGCAAACATTTACCAAACCGCTAATAATCTGCAAGTTACAAGCAAATAAACCATGAAAATTTATTTCAAAATTTTATTTAATTCATTGGTATTTTCAAAAGGAATTAAATAAAATCCATATTCAATATTTAGATTTTTTGGCACAAGTCTGTATTGCTCTTCGGGCAAGGCTCCCCAAGAATTATTTCCAGCAACTCCCTGCATTTTAAAATCAATAAACACATCTACCCTATCTGATTTTTGATAAGCATCAATATGTTTTTTCTCAACTTCTGTTAATCTTGGAGCATCATTATGCCAATCATCACCATTATCAATACTTTCCATTAAAACATCTGAAACATTAAATTCAAAATTTTCATTAGCTGCATGAAAAACTAAGCCTTTGCCAAGTTGATTGTAAATTGCCAACCAACGCGTATCTGTATGATGTCCAGCTTCTTGTGCAAAAACATATTTCTCGCTAAATTCCGAAATTTTTGAAGAATATTTTCCAATAAAAGTTGAAGTTTTTCTATCACAATAATTCGCCCAAGGACCTCTACCATAATATTCGACATCAACAAACTCAGCTGGCATTTGCATACGCATTCCTAGTCTAAACAGATATGGTAAACTTGATTTTCGTGCATCAAAATTATTATTAACTTTAATAATTCCATTATTATAAATTGTATATTCTAAATCCCAAGTTGCATTTGCTTCTTCAAAATTGTAGGTTAATTTAATTTTTAAAGGTTCTGAGATTTCATTTTGAATTTCAAGATTTTGCACATTTAATTTATCATAACTTGCATTTTTCCAAACCTCTAATTTCTTTGGCATTCCTGCTCCATAGTCGTTATCTAAAGGTGCACGCCAAAAATTAGGACGCAAACCAAACTCATCTTTTATAAATTCTAAATTTTGATATTTATATGACAAAATAATTCCTGTTTCCTTATCAATTTCGATAACAAAATCTTTTCCAACTACTTGCAACTTTCCTAAGTCATCAACTAAATTCAAATTATTTTTTTGATTTTTAAGTTCAAATTTTGGAAATTCATTTACTATAAATTGGTCTCTTGCTATAACCCAATCTTTTGGAATACCGCGAACTTCATCTTTTTGTTTTACATAAAAATTAATCAAAGTTTGAACATCTTTTTTAAACAATTTCTTAATTCCAGGAATTGAAACAGTTTTTCTTTCTTGTGGTTTTACGTCAACATTTATTTGTCCAGTTTTCAAAACTTTACCAACAGAAAGAATTTCATATTCAATTTTATATTGGCTCAAATCTATAAAGAAATTTTCGTTGTAAATCGTTACAGTTTCAGCATTATAATCAAAATCTTCAAACCACAAATTTTGATAAACTTTACGCATTTCTTCGGTATGTGGCTTTGTTGTTCTGTCGGGAAAAACCAATCCATTTATACAAAAATCTCCAGCCGATGGAGTTCCTCTTTCTCCGTAATCGCCACCAAAAGCCCAGATTTTTTCGCCTTTTTCATTTTTTTCTTCAATACCTTGGTCAACCCAATCCCAAATACAACCGCCTTGCAACAAAGGGTATTTTCTAATAATATTCCAATAATCTATAAAATTCCCCAAGCTATTTCCCATTGCATGTGCATATTCGCATTGAATTAAAGGACGATTTGCGTTTGTTCTCAAAGCATATGCTTCGGTTTCGGCAGGTGGCACATACATTGGACAAAAAATATCAGTATTCCATTCCAAACCAGCTCTTTCGTACTGAACAAGACGAGTATCATCATGTTTTTTCAACCATAAATAAGTTTGATACATATTATATCCATTTCCTGCCTCATTTCCTAAAGACCAAATTATTACACTTGGATGATTTTTGTCTCTTTCAAACATTCCTATTGTTCTATGTAAATGAGCTTCTAAAAAGTCTAAATTATTTGCCAAACAACCGCCTACTTGCAAGCTATAGCCCATTCCATGAGATTCTATATTTGCTTCATCAATTACATAAATTCCATATTCATCAGCAAGTTGATAAAACAATTCAGGCTGTGGATAATGTGCTGTGCGAGCGGTGTTTACATTGTATTTTCTAAAAAGTTCAAAATCTTTTCGCATTAATTCTTCATCAACATAATGTCCTGTTTTTTCGCTATGTTCGTGAATATTTACACCTTTAATCAAAATTGGCTTGCCATTCACAAGTAATTGTTTATTTTTTAATTCAACTGTTCTAAAACCTATTTTTTTACTGATAATTTCAACACTTTCGTTGTTTTCATCTTTAATTTCTATGATTAAAGTGTAAAGATTAGGTTCTTCAGCCGACCATTTTTTTACTTTTTGAATGGTTTTTAGAAAATTAATTTCTGAAATATTATCAGTAAAACTCAATTCTTTAGTTTCTTCTGCAATTTTCTTATTTTTATCATCAAGCAACTGATAATTAAGTTTATAGCCTGATTTATTATTTTCTAAATTGTTAATTTTAACTGTTAAATCCAAAATTCCATTTTCATAATTTTCGTCTAAAATTGTTTTTGCAAAAAAATCCGAGATATGAACTTTTGGTCTGGCATAAACATAAACATCGCGTTCTATTCCCGACACTCTCCAAAAATCTTGACATTCTAAATAAGTTGCATCGCTCCACCTGTGAACCTGAATTGCCAAAATATTTTTCCCTGTTTTAGCTTTTTCAGTAATATTAAAACGCACAGGTAATTTACTGTCTTTGCTCATTCCGAGAAATTCTTCATTCAAATAAAAGTAAGAAGCACCTTTAATTCCATCAAATGACAAAATAATATCTTTTCCCTCCCATTCTGCGGGAATTTCAAACTCTTTACGATAAGTTGCTGTTGCATTTAATTCTTTTGGCACAAGTGGCGGATTTGGTCTTTCCCAATATGGTGGAAAACCCCATGAAGTAAATTCATAAGTTGCATTTACATAAATAGGTGTACCAAAACCTTGAAATTCCCAATTTCCTGGGACATTTATATCAGACCAACTAGTGTCATTAAATGAGAATTTATAAAAATCGCTTTGTAGTCTATCGTCAAAATTATTTATATAATGAAATTTCCAAACTCCATTTAGAAAAATATAATTTTCTAAATCATTAGCACGTACAAGATTTTGAGCATCAGTCATTTTGGAGTATGAAACAAAACTTGCATGTGCAGGCATTTTATTAATATGAAGCAAATTAGGATTTGTAATTTCCGCAAAACGCGCAGATTGATCTTGTGAATAAAGATTTATCACAAAACTCAAACACAAAATAATTAATAAATATTTTTTTACCATAATTTTAAAACTATTTTTTACAAAAATAAGAATTAGCTTTAATCTATTCATTATTTCTCAAGACAATTTATTGACAAAATCATATATGTGTTAAAAATATTTATAATTTTGCATTATTATATGTTTTTATACTGAATGAAAAAATCACATATTTTATTGTTAATATTTGCTATTTTGCTTAGTTCTTGTCGTCCTGTTATGATGAAATATTATGGAATTAAGAAACCCAGAATTGAGAATGAGCAAAGTTTACTAAGAAAAGCTAAAAGATTTGGCTTTGAAACAAATAATATTGTTTGCTCAAATTCTGAAAATTTCCTACATATATTAAATGGTCAAGGAATCCCTGATGCTAAAATTTACGACAAATTTGGAAATTATATTGAATATAAATCTAATGATTCTGCTTGCAACGCCGAGCTTTTTGAATTTATTCAAAATTTACACAAAGATAATATTTACAAAACTTCAGAATATCCCAACTTTTTTGAAGAATACTCAAAATACAGAGATTTAAAAGGCAATGATTTATGCAAGCCAAATTCAGCTGATTTTTATATTGTTATTTTTTGGACAGCATGGACAGGCAGACTTAATAAAACACATGTTAAAATTTGGGAAGAAATTGCAAAAGAAAATAAAAACTGCGAAATCGAAGTCCTAAAGCTAAATCTCGACATACAAAACCATTGGAACAAAGAGGAAAGAGAAAGAATAATAAAAGTGTTTAGTTATTGAGTTTTTAGTTTTTAAAGTCGGTTTTACAACAAATTATGTCATTTTTTTTGGACACGTCAACCCTTTTAACACTTTAACTACGTTCAGTGCATCGCTTTTAACTTTTAACTGTTTTTAACCAATTTCACAAATTTATTTCCATTTTCCGAATTGATTTCAACAAAATACACTCCATTTGCAAAATGAGAAATGTCAATTTCTTTTTGTTCTGAATTTCCTTTTAGTAAAATCTTACCAAAAACATCGCTTATTTTGAACTCAAAATCTAAATTGTCTAAATTATTAAAACTAAACACTCCTTTACTTGGATTTGGAAAAATTGAAAGATTTTGCACGCTAATATTTTCTATATTTGAACAAGTGTGTGGAATAATTTCAAATTCTGTTCTTGCCGAAGTGCAATCGTAAGTTTGAATTTTCCAATTATAAAAATAGTAATAATAATTATATGGTTCTGTGCCAGCAGAGCTTGCTTTTATACTTACAATATCTTCAATTTCGTAAGGATAATTTACATTACTACTATTTCTAAATAAATCTGGAGCACCTAAACCAACTAATTGTAAATCATAACCTATTGGTACATCAAAATTTAAAGTAATAATTTGTGTTCCATCAATACAATAAACAGATTTTTGAGCAATAATTTCCTGAGTTGAAGTTCGTAGAGCAATAAAGCGATCACCACTTTCTTGTGCATTTACTTTTACTGTTCTTAGTTTAAATGGTTTATAAGCATCAAAAATCAAATAGTGTATATAAGAAGGATTTCCAAAATAGCCACCATTAGAATTACTATTATTCGAACCTACATAATAGTTTTCACTTTCAAAAAATTCTTCAACCCAATATGTTACAGGTTCTGAGATTGCCTCATGTTGCCAAGTATTTCCAGTAAAAATAGCATTTGTACTTTCAAGCGAATCAAACCAATTCAACTCACCTTCAACATTTTGATTTATTACAAAAGCTTGGTCAATACAAACATTTTCAAGAGGAACTAATTGCGATGCTTCTGGCAAGTCAATTGTTATATAATCAGTTTTTGTTAATATTTGTGATCCATTTTCGTTTTCAACCCTTAGTTTTACAGTATAAATTCCAGAACTTAAATATTTATGAGTAGGATTTTGTTCGTTTGAAAAATTTCCATCTCCAAAATCCCATTCATATGTTTGTGGATAATTAATTGAATTATCAACGAACTCAATATATCCATCACAAGAATAAGTATTTATAGCAGAAAAATACGGAGTTGGTGGGTTGGTTGCATTTATACAATCATATTGAATTTTAAAACCTTCACGCGACAAACCTTCGTCAGAATAAAATTCAATTGTTATATACTCTCCTGTCGAAGAAATTACTCCTGGATTTCCTGTAGTATTGCAATATTTTGTTCCATTTATTAATTGAGAAGAAATGCTAGGACCATCATAAAATGCTATATAATCATAATTACATTCACTTCCGCTACCCTCTTCGATATCAAATTCTAAAATATTTAAAATAATACTATCAGAACCTGCAGCGTGAATAGTTACACTTGAATTTGTATTTGCAAAATATTTTTCATCAGGTCCTCCACTATCATAAATGATTCCATTACACTTGTTAACTGTTATATGTTCATACTCTGGAAAAATTGTTACACAAGGCAAATTAGGATCTATTTGAACAAAATTATCTTTAATTTTATACGCTGAACCACAAACTCCTCCATAAACAGTTAATGTTACATTATAGTAGCCTTCGCTGTTATAAATATGTGTAGGATTAATTTCGGTTGAAGTGTTACCATCTCCAAAATTCCAAAGAAAACTGTTACCATTATACGATTTATTGAAAAAACTCACAGAAAACGGTGCTTCACAACTTTGTGTATAACTAGCTGTAAAATTAGCATGAGCTGTATTTACATATGGTTCATCAGCTACTCCAATAGCATAAAACATTTCTCCAACACTTTGCACTTCGCTTGAGCAAGCTCCATACAAATCGGCTGCTGCTTGCATAGCAAAAAACCAAGCATCATGATAATTTGAGTTTGGTGTTAAATAAACTGTTAGCAAACGAAAAAACACTTGTTCTGCTTTATCCATGCCAATTGGTATAATATCATAATCATTTCCCAAATCGTTTGTACCACTGCCACCTTCACATAATAAATAAAAACCATAACATAAAGGAATTCCATTTGTATGCACACCGCCATAATCACTTTCCCCATAGACCCAATAATTTCCTTGATAAGTATCAGGTTTTCCTGTTGAATTAGGATCGGCAATAGAACGCATGACAATACCGATTTCAGAACCTATTAAATAATTTGCATCATCAGGTTTTGCGTAAAACTCAACAGCAGTACCAAAAATATCACTAAAAGCTTCGTTCAAAGCTCCTGACTCATCTTGATAGTTCAAACCTGCAGTATGAGTAGTTAATCCATGAGTAATTTCATGGGCGCAAATATCAACAGTTGTAAGTGGTGTAATAGTTTCATCTCCATCGCCATAAGTCATCCAGGATCCATTCCAAAAAGCATTTACATTAGTTCCAAAACCATAGTCTATCAAATCAAAATGTATATAAGACCAAAGTGCATGTCCGTCATCATCAATACTATTACGTCCATGAACAGTGTAAAAATAATCATAAGTTGAAGCAGTCGCAAAATGAGCATCTGTAGCATATTCATCAAGTTGAGCATTCACATTATTCCAAATATTATCATCATCATAAAAATCAATAGCATTTTCATATTCACTTGTATTTTGACAATTTAAAGTTCTAATTCCACCTCCACGAGTATCATCGTTTAAGATATATTGTCCCATTCCTGAATCATATGTAGTATTTATTTGTTGTATTCCGCTATATTGTGTATGAGCTGTTCCAACCGCATCATTTTCATAAAGTTTTGACAAAGAAAAAAGTACTTTACCACTTGTAGCGTCAATATAAACATCTTTTCGTTGATGTGGTTTTTTGGAATAAATATCAAATTTATATGCAGAATATAATGTTGAATTTTCAAATTTTGCTTGAGCAGGCACTAATACTTTTTCTGCTTTTGGAAAATATGTAGCATTTTCATTTTTTAAAAAGGTCTTTAATAATTTTTCTTCACCATTATCTTCCCACATATATTTTTCAGCACCTATATATTGCAAAGCCAAATTCAAAGCTTCGTCAGGAGTAATTGAAAAATCTGAAACAATATTTACATCGGCAAACAAATCTCCATTTAAAGCATAAACTTCTTCATTTTTTATTTGCAAATTCCAAGCTGTAAACTCTATTGGAATATTATTATAAATTTGTTGAAATCTATGGGTTTCATCTCCATTTTTATTTTTTTGAATATTTTTTTCAATTAAATTTAATTTATTATCATCAAAAAAAGATTTAGTTAAATCAATAGCTTTTGCCTTATCTAAACGTTCAGCATCGCTAAAATGAATAAAATTAGGCAATTCTGAAAAATCTTTAAAACGCACTATATCAGAACCTTTCACCTTAGCTTCTGCTTCTCTTCCTTTGTAAACTTGCGAAAAAACGAAACAAGAAAATAACAGAAAAACAATTAATAGCTGTACTTTTTTCATATTCAATAATTTTATTCTGTAAATTTATTAAAAAATAGATACAAATCAGAATATAATGTTAAAAAAACAATATGAATGTGTTTTGGCGGAATTTTTGTTCATTTTACAAAAATTATGACAAAACAATTAAAAACGCAAATGTTTTACTGACGACCCACCTCTTGCAATTAGTCTGAGTGCTTCTGTTCCAATTTTAATATGGTCTTCAACAAAATTTTCAGTAACTTGTCTATCGCTATCGTCAGTTTTTACACCAGTTGAAATCATTGGTTGGTCGCTTACTAAAAGCAAAGCACCTGAAGGGATTTCGTTTGCAAATCCAACAATAAACACAGTTGCTGTTTCCATATCAATAGCCATTGCTCGTGTTTTTCTCAAATATTTTTTAAATCTTTCGTCATATTCCCAAACTCGTTTATTGGTTGTAAATACAGTTCCAGTCCAATAGTCTCGCCCATGATCACGAATAGAAGTTGAAACAGCTCTTTGTAATTGGAAAGCTGGTAAAGCAGGCACTTCGATTGGCAAATAGTCATCAGATGTTCCTTCGCTCCTAATTGCTGCAATCGGTAAAATTAAATCTCCCAATTTATTTTTAGCTTTTAATCCACCACATTTACCTAAAAACAACAATGCTTTTGGCGAAATTGCACTTAATAAATCAATTATAGTAGCAGCATTTGGACTACCCATTCCAAAATTTATAATCGTAATATTTTCACTAGTTGCACTTGTCATATTTCTATCACGTCCTTCAACTTCCACATTATTATATTCAGCAAACAAATCTACATAAAGTTGAAAATTTGTTAACAAAATATATTCTCCAAAAGAATCTAGAGATTTGCCTGTATAACGTGGCAACCAATTATTAACTATATCTTCTTTCGTTCTCATAAACCATTTTTTTACAAAAATAATAAAAAAAAGACTGCCTCAACAGTTAAGACAGTCTTTTTTCAAAACAATTTAAAAATTATCCAACTTTAATTTGCTTCAAAACCTTTGCTTGCTCATCTTTAGGAATTGTAATTTTTAAAATTCCATTTTCGTATCCAGCATTAATCTTGTCTTTATCAATGTTTTCGGGCAGACTATAAGATTTCTTAAAACTTCCGTAGCAAAATCCTTTGTAAAAATATTTTTCATCTTTTTTCTCTTCTTTCGCTTCTCTTTCTGATGAAATTTCTAAAAGATTGTCTTTAATTTCAATTTTAAAATCTTTTTTATCCATTCCAGGAACAGCTGCTTCGATTACAAAATTTTTTTCGTTTTCATAAACATTAAACTCTGGTTTTGTGAAAATTGTTGAATTTTCTAAATTACTTGCTTCATTAAAAAAAGCGTCAAATATTGATGGTAAATAACCACCTGTGTTTCTTCTTACTAACATGTTTTTTTCCTCCATAATTTTAAGTTAATATTTTATTTATTTTCTACTACTAAACAATCAAATAATATACATTCACATAAATTCGGAAATAATTTCAGTAATTACAAATCCACAAATGCCAATTTGTCCGAATACACAAAGAAACGCATGTCATTTTGACCTACTGTTATTTATAAACATTCTAAAGTAAATAATTTTTAAAAAAAACTCATTATTACGCTTATAATTTAAAAAAAAAGTTATATATTTGTATGTTATATGTGATTGAACTTATGAATAAAATTATACTTTTTGTTTTTTTGAGCTTTTTTTGCTCATTAGCATTATTTTCACAAACCTATCAGTTTCCAAACGGTGGTTTTGAGCTATGGGATGGTAGTAGTGCTGATAGCGAACCTAGTTCATGGAATGCTTTTCCTTCAGCAAAGTGCGATCTAACAGGCATGGCTTCTCTTGGTTGTGGTACAGCTACTGCAACACGACATGCAAAATCAACAGACACAAGACCTGGAAGTTCGGGAAATTATAGTTGTAAAATTTATGCAACAAAAATTTCTATTTTAGGAAACACAGTTATCGCAAACGGAAACATCACTACAGGACAAATTAGAATTGGAAGCACAACAGCCACAAATCCAGAAAACTACAACATCACCAGAGCAAGCGATTCTGATTTTAGACAAGATTTGAATGCTAAACCCGACTCTATTGTCTTTTGGGCAAAATTCGTTTGTCCTTCAGAAACTCAACAAGCAAAAATGATTGCAATAATTCACGACAATTATTCATACCGCGACCCAGAAGATTCTGACCCAAACGCTGCAAGCCATGTAGTTGGAAAAGCATTAAAATTTTTCAATCGTGGAGACCAAGCATGGAAAAGATATTCTGTTCCTTTCGATTACAATCACCCAGCAAATGATGAAAAATATATTTTATTAACGTTTACAACAAATAAAGAACAAGGTGTAGGTTCTGATTCTGATGTTTTGTATATAGATGATATTGAATTAATTTATAATACTAATGTCTCAAACATTTTAGTTAATGGAAACTCTATTCCTAACTTTTCGCCAAACACTTATGACTATTATATAGATGCTGATTGTGGCTCTTCAAATATTGTATCTGCAACTGCTTATAGCCCTAATGCAAACATTACAATAGAGCAAGCCGACAACACAAATCTTGCTAAAATTACAGTAACTAATGGAAACAAAACCTCGGTTTATAAAATTCATTTTTATTTTAGTACAACAACTTCTATTTCAGACGAAACATGTGTAGGAAACGCTTACACAAATTATGGCTTCGACCTACCTGTTCAAAATACAGCTGGAACTTTCAACCATACAAAAATAGTATTCCAATCAGAACTTTGTGATAGTATAATAACTTTAAGTCTAAAAGTTAACCCAACATACAACACCGAAATTGATATGATGATTTGCGAAAATGCAACTTACGATTTCTTTGGACAAACATTAAGCGAAGAAGGAATTTACCATCATAGCTTATCGTCAGTTTCGGGATGTGATAGCATAATTACTTTAAACCTTTCTGTCGGAAGTTTTTATCAAACTAATATAAACGCTAAAATTTGCGAAGGCGAAACATATACCGAAAATGGTTTTAATATGAATTATGCAGGAGTTGACACTTTATTTTACATCGCTCAAAATAATTGCGATAGCTTAGTAGTTTTAAATTTAAGCGTTTATCCAAATTATCATACAACTATTCAAGACACTATAAATCAAGGAGAAAATTATAATCTAAACGGATTTAATTTAGAAATTTTTGAAGAATTTGGAGATTTTGAGTTTGAAGAAACATTTATAAGCGAACATGGTTGCGACAGCATTGTAAAACTACAACTTCATGTAAAAAAACTTGACGCGAACGAAGAAGAAGAGGAAGAAGAAAATAACAATAATAATACTGATTTTTCTTTTAATATTTATCCTATTCCAGCAGGCGAAACCATAAC
>DAONZU010000070.1:4798-11524 GCA_035406965.1 Bacteroidales bacterium | reverse complement strand
AAAAAATATTAGATGCCTAATTTATATATTATATCAGGTTGCAATGGTGCAGGAAAGACGACAGCTTCTTACACAATTTTGCCAGAAATGCTAAACTGTAGAGAGTTTGTAAATGCAGACGAAATAGCAAAAGGTCTTTCTCCTTTTCAACCCGAAAAAGCTATAATAGGCGCAGGCAGAATAATGTTACACCGCATAAAGGAACTAATAAAATTAGAAGAGTGTTTTGCTGTAGAAACTACTTTAGCTTCAAGGACTTACGTAAAATTTATTGAACATGCTAAAACAAATGGTTATTTTGTAACTTTAGTTTATTTTTGGTTAAACAGTCCCGAATTAGCTGTAGAAAGAGTAAAAACTCGCGTACAACAAGGAGGACATAATATTCCCACAGATGTGATTTATAGAAGGTATAAAGCTGGACTAAAAAATTTGAATAATTTATATTTAGATATTGCAGACTTCTGGATGATTATTGACAATTCAGAATTTCCAAGCAAATTTGTTGCAGAAGGCAATAAAAACAATGTGAAAGAAGTTTATTTTGAAGATATTTTTAATAAAATTGTAAAAAGATAAATATGAAAGAAAGAGTTTTAGACATTAAAACAAAAATACTTAAAGGTATTGATGTAGCTGGACAAAAGCTCATTAACGATAAAGTTCGCGAAGACGGCGAACTTGTAATTTCTAGAAATGGAAAAATCGAATTTATAAAAGCAAAAGATTTAATTGACAATTTAGACAATTCTTAATTTTTTAATGAAAACTATCTTTATTACAGGTGCAACTAGCGGAATTGGTGAAGCTAGTGCAAAATTATTTCTAAACAAAAATTGGAAAGTAATAGCAAGCGGTAGAAATCAAGAAAAATTAGATTTACTTAAACAACTTGGTGCAGAAACTTACCGATTAGATATAACTAATGAACAAGATATTAACAAGTTATTCACCGAGCTAAACGAGGCAGGAACTAAAATTGATGTAGTTTTAAACAATGCCGGATATGGTCAGTTTGGAACTATTGAAGAAGTATCTGATGCACTTGCTAAAAAACAATTTGAAACCAATGTTTTTGGATTAGCATCGGTTTGTAGAGCTGCAATTCCTATTTTAAGAAATAATGGTGGCGGAAGAATTATAAATGTGTCTTCGGCTGCTGGCTTTGTGTCTATGCCCGGTGGTGGCTGGTATGCAGCAAGCAAACATTCTGTAAAAGCTCTTAGCGATGCCTTGCGTTGGGAAACAAAACAATTCGGCATAAAAGTATCAATGATAGAACCTGGACCTATAAAAACAGGTTTCGCAGATACTGTTAATTCAAATATGGTAAACAATGAAAACGGCGTTTACTCTAGTTTAGTAAAAGATTTAACAAAATCAACACTTTCATTTGGTGGAGGAACTGTAAAGCACTGTGCTAAAAAAATCTACAGAGCAGCAACAAGAAGATGTCCCAAAAACAGATATATGGTAACAAAAGAAGCATATTTAATTAAATTTTTAATTCATGCTCTACCACCCAAAGTACTTGATTATTTTGTTATTAAAATGTTTATTCCTGCTTTAAAGGTTTATGCAAAAACTAAGAAATCTGAAAATTAATTTATTGTTAAGAAAAAAATAAGAAGAAAAATCAAATAAAAATTGTAATTACAAAAATATTGTTGTTATTTTGCATAACTAAAATTATACAGCATGAGAAATATTTCTTTTTTACTAATTATGACTATGGTGCTTGTAGGCACAACTTGGTCATGCAAATCGCAAAATAAAGTGGATAATAAAAAAATTGAATTAAAAACTAAGGTTGACTCTGCAAGCTATGCTATCGGAGTTCAAATTGGAGCAAATTTTGCTCAACAAGGTTTAGACACAGTAATGAACATGAACTTAGTGCTAGAAGGCATTAAAGCTCAAATTGCAAAAACTGCAATAATTGATGTAAACCAAACTGATAAAATTATTAATGAATTTTTTAGTGAAATGCAAAAAGCACAATCTGCAGGAAAATTAGAAGAAGGCGAAAAATTCCTTGCAGAAAATGGCAAAAGAGAAGGTGTTACAACTACTGCTAGTGGATTGCAATACGAAGTTATAAAAATGGGCAATGGCGAAAAACCTAATGCTTCAAGTACAGTAAAAGTTCATTATAGAGGAACTTTGCTAGACGGCAAAGAGTTCGATTCTTCTTATGCACGTAAAGAGCCTATTTCTTTCCCACTAAGCGGAGTTATTAAAGGCTGGACAGAAGGACTACAATATATGCCTGTAGGTTCACACTTTAAATTTTATATTCCTTGGGATTTAGCTTATGGCGACAGAGGTGCAGGAGGACTTATTGGTCCTTACGAAACACTCATTTTTGAAGTTGAATTATTATCAATTGAAAAATAATTAAAAAAAACCGAAGTTTACGCTTCGGTTTTTTTTGAATAATATAACAACAAAAACTATTTAAGATGAATAAAAAAAGTTTAATTTCAATCACAGACTACAGCAAGGAAGATATTTTTAAAATATTAGACTTAGCCGAAGAGTTTCAAAACAATCCAAAACACGAAAAATTATTAGAAAATTTTGTGATTGCTTCATTATTTTTTGAACCATCAACCAGAACTCGATTGAGCTTTGAATCTGCTATCCAAAAATTAGGCGGAAAAGTTGTAGGATTTAGCGAGGCATCTAACTCTAGCGTTGCTAAAGGCGAATCGCTAAAAGACACCATTTTAACTGTTAGTAATTATTCCGACTTAATTATTATGCGACATCCAATTGAAGGAAGTGCTAGATATGCCTGCGACATAACCTCTACTCCTATTATTAATGCTGGAGACGGAGCAAATCAACACCCTACTCAATGTTTACTCGACCTCTACTCTATTCGTAAAACTCAAGGTACTTTAGAAAATCTAAATCTTTATATTGTAGGTGATTTAAAATATGGACGCACAGTACATTCTCTACTTATGGCAATGTCTGATTTTAACCCTACTTTTAATTTTGTTTCACCTGTTCAACTTAGAATACCGCAAGAATACAAAAACTTTTTAAACGATAAAGGACTTGATTTTTACGAACACGACCAACTCGACGAGAACATTAAATATGCTGACATCATATATGTTACTAGAGTGCAAAGAGAAAGATTTTCAGACCCTGTAGAATATGAAAAGGTGAAAAATACTTATGTGTTAAAAAATAAAATGCTTGAGAATACAAAAGATAATCTTAAAGTTTTGCACCCACTACCAAGAGTTAATGAAATTGACACTGATGTGGACGATAATCCAAAAGCATATTATTTTCAACAAGCCGAAAATGGAGTATATGCAAGAATGGCATTAATCTGCCATATACTTGGTATAAAATAAATTGTATAATTTTTAAAAATATAAAATATGAAAGGCGAATTAAAAGTTAAAGCTATAGAAAATGGAACAGTAATTGACCATATAAAAGCTGAAAATATTTTCAAAATTATTTCAATAATTGAAATTCAAGATTTTGATACTCAATTCTTTATAGGAGGCAATTTAGATTCAAAAAAATATGGAAAAAAAGCTATTATAAAAATAGCCGACAAATTTCCATCAATGGACGATATTAATAAAATTGCACTTATTGACTCAAATGCAGTAATTAATATTATTCATGATTTTAAAGTTGTTGAAAAGAAAAAAGTTGAACTTCCCGAAACGATAACAACATATTTTAAATGTATAAATCCAAAGTGCATTACTAACAACGATAATGTAGAAACAAAATTTAAAGTTATCAATAAAGATGGAAATGTAAATTTAAAATGTTATTATTGCGATAAAATTACTGGACATAATAATTTGGAAGTAAAAAGATAAAATATGAGAAAAAAAATATTGACTTCTATCATTTTTAGTATTTTGCTAGTTTGTGCAAATGCTCAATCACAGACTAATATCGTAAATAATAATAATGAGTTTGCATTTAAAATTTTTAAAACAATAGTCAAAACTGATACGACAAATGTTTTTATTAGTCCGATAAGCATTTCAACAGCATTATCAATGGCTTATGATGGTGCTAAAGGACAAACTGCAAAAGAAATGAGAAAAGTTCTTAGCTTTTCTAAAAGTCAAGAACAATCTCATAAAGAATTTTGCGAACTTTTAAATTTCTATTCCAAACAAAATTCTGGTTTATTCAAAATTGTTAATTCAGCTGTAACACAAGAGAAATTTGTGTTTTTAGATTCTTATATTTCATTACTAAAGGATTATAATGCATTAATAAAAACTGCCGATTTTGTTAATCCTGACAACAGAGAAGCAGCACGTCGCGAAATAAATAAATGGGTTGAAGAAAATACAAATAATAAAATTAAAGAATTAGTTGATGAAAATTCTCTAGACGATATGACACGACTAGTTTTATTAAATGCAATCCATTTTAAAGCTGATTGGAAATTTGCTTTCGACCCAAAACAAACAAGACAAATGCTGTTTTTTGGCACAAATCGCCAATATATAACATCATACATGCAAACAAGAACAAATTTAAACTTTTATAAATCAGACGAACTAATAATGCTCGAATTGCCTTATAAAGACGATAAGGCTCATATGTATGCATTGTTACCAAATAAAGAAACTGAAATTGATGATTTTTGCTTAAATTTAGATTATGCTAAATTTTGTGAATTAAAAAATAGCTTGTCAGAAAGACTTGTAGATTTACAAATTCCAAAGTTTACAATAGAAAGCAAATACAAATTAAAAGAACAGCTTATTGCTTTAGGTATGCCTCATGCATTTTCGAGTGCAGCTAACTTCAAAAAAATGAACGGCAAAAAAAATCTTATGATTGATAATGTAATACATCAAACTTTTATTGAAGTTGACGAAGTTGGAACCGAAGCTGCCGGAGCTACTGCTGTAGTTGTTAGACAAAAATCTGCACCTCGAGCCGAATATGTAAGCTTTAATCGTCCATTTGTTTTTGTTATTACTGAAAAAGAAAAAGGCTCAATCCTATTTGTTGGAAAATTTAATAACCCTAAAATGTAATTTTTATATGAAACCACAATTTTATAAAATATTAATACTCACAATTTTTGGAATTTTAATTAGCTATTGCAGTTATTCTCAATTCAAATATACAGAAAAATTAGAAACTAAAGATGGAATTGAAATTAGTTATAAAATTGTTAATGCTAAATGTAATGACAAAAATAGTCCCGCACAAATACATTTAAGATTAAAAAACACCAATGATTATCCTACAAATATTAAATTTGAAATAGAATATTCAACAGGTTTTACTCAAAGATATAAAAGTGAATTAATAGAAACTTGCATTCCGCCAAAAAGCACAAAAGCAGGTAGAGCAAGCGGTTTAGTGTTTGAGTTAAATACCAATGATGTTGATATTTTTAAAAACGAAGATGCCGAATGGGAATTTACTATATTTGAAGTAGAAAAAGTAGAAAATTGTAAAAATGTTAAATAAAATAATTACTAATTAAATTTTAAAAAAGATGAAAAAGTTAATTTTATTATTAGTTCCAGTTATGATGCTGGCGTTTGCATGTAATAATACTGCAGAAAAAAAGACTGACGAACAACAAGTTGAGGAAAAAACATGTGATAAAGCAAAAGAAGAATGTCATCGCAATAAAATGACAGTTGACTCTCTTTTGAATAATCTTCCTGATTATGTTGATAAAGAAGTTAGCGTTTGTGGAAAATGTACTCATATTTGCGAACACGGTGGTAAAAGAATTTTCTTAGCTAGCCCAAATGATTTAGATTTAGTAATAATTGGTATGGCAAACGACGAACTTGGAAGTTTCAACGACACCTTAGTTGGCGAAAATGTTAGATTAAAAGGTATTTTAAGAGCTGTAGCTAGTGAAGAAGAAGTAGAAACTCATCACGATGTTGAAGTTAGATACTATATCGAAGTTAGTGAAGCTAAACTTAGCTGCTGCAAGAACAAGAAAAATCATTGTGGCGAAAAACACCACGAAAATGAATAAAAAACAATTGTTCTAAGACAAAAATTTAAACGATGTCTTAAAGGTGTTCTAATGCAAGATAATTGCTGAATACTTTTGAGACATCGCTTTTTTATTACATATCAAATGAATTTACTAAACAAAAAAGTTGCATTTTATACTCTTGGCTGTAAGTTAAATTTTGCAGAAACTTCAACTATTTCCATGTTTTTTACTGATAAAGAAATAAAAGTTGTAAAATTTAACGAAATAGCTGATTATTACGTAATTAATACTTGTTCTGTAACTTCAAATGCTAATAAAAAAAGCAGAAATGCAATTGTTAGAGCCACAAAGAAAAATCCAAATGCTATAATTATAGTTACAGGCTGCTATGCTCAACTAAAACCTTATGAAATTAAAAATATTTGTGGCGTTGATTATATTTTTGGAGCAAACAATAAAGATGATATTGAAAAAATAATAGAAACTTCTTCTAAACTTAAAAAGGTTGAAATTACTACTACCGACCACAAAGATATGAAAAGTTTTTTTCCTGCCGTATCAAAAGGCGACAGAACTAGAGCTTTTCTAAAAGTTCAAGATGGTTGCGATTATTTTTGTGCTTATTGCACAATTCCTTACGCTAGAGGACGAAGCCGAAATTTACCAATAAAAGAAATTATAAAACAAGCAGAATTTGTTGCGGCAAATAATATTAAAGAAATTATAATATCAGGCGTAAATATTGG
>DAONZU010000070.1:0-4698 GCA_035406965.1 Bacteroidales bacterium | reverse complement strand
CCTATTCAAATCAAAAATTGAAAAAATAAAATCTTTAATGCCAAACGCCTTTATTGGAATAGATTTAATTGTTGGCGTGAATGGCGAAACTAAAGAAAATTTTAATGAAACTATTGAATTTGTAAAGTCTTTAGATATTTCATATATACATTATTTCCAATATTCAGAAAGAGAAAACACGCCTGCAATAAATTTTGAACCTAAAATAAGCCCAACTGAAAAACATGAAAGAGCTAAAATAATTGACGAAATATCTAAATCAAAACACAAATCGTTTTTATCATCTCAAATCAACAAAAAATTCCAAGTTTTATTTGAATCCTCAAAAAAAGGAAATAAAATGTTTGGATTTACAAACAACTATATTAAAGTAATTTCAAATTACGACAAATGCCTTGTAAATCAAATAGTTGATGTGGAAATTGTAGATTTTTATGATGATGAAACTATGCAAATAAAAATATTATGATGAAAAACTTACAAATATCTGTTGAAAAGATTGCAAAGCAAGCAGGAGAAATTATTCGAGAAAATATTATTTCTAGAACTAACTTAGATATTCAACAAAAAGGCTTAAACGATTTTGTTACAGAAATTGATAAAAAATCTGAAGTTTTTATTGTAAAAGAATTGCAAAAACTTTTGCCAGCTTCGGGTTTTATAACAGAAGAAAACACTATTCAAAACAACAATAAAGAATACACTTGGATAATTGACCCACTTGACGGAACTATGAATTTTATCCATGGACTCTACCCCTGTTCTGTGAGTATTGCTCTAATGAAAGAAAACGAAATTATTTTAGGTGTTGTTTATGAAATTGGATTAGATGAATGTTTTTCTGCAATAAAAAATGGCGGAGCTTTCCTAAATGGAAAACTTATCAAAGTTTCGCAAACTCAAAATTTGGCAAATTCACTTATTGGAACAGGTTTCCCCTATAGCAAATTTGAAAAATTAGACAAATATTTAAAAACTTTAGAAGTATTCATAAAATCCAGTCGTGGTGTTAGACGACCTGGTTCTGCAGCTGCCGACCTTTCTTATGTGGCTTGCGGTAGATATGATGGCTTTTTTGAATACAACTTAAACTCATACGATGTCGCTGCAGGAAGTCTTATCGTAAGCGAAGCAGGTGGAAAACTTAGCGATTTTTCAAATTCAAATGATTATATTTTCGGAAAAGAAATTATCGCAACAAACTCACTTATTTTCGATGAAATGTTAGAAGTAATTTCTAAAAACTTCAAATCTTAAAATCCTAAGTTTTAATGAATTAAGAATGTGGGTTTTGGCGTGATTTTTGCGATTTTTGCAAAAATCATGACAAAAGCTAAACGAATATTTTAAAAAATTTGTATCTTGCAAAAAAAAGAGTATGAAAAAATTATTATATATTTTTCTGTTTACACTATTGACATCTAAAGCATTTGCAACACTTGAAGTGTATTTTATGTATGCAGAATTTAACTCGCCTGCTGGTCCTTATGTAGAAACCTATATGAGTACAATGGGAAAATCAGCAGTATTTGTTAAAAATGAAAATAATAAATTTCAAGCAGAAATTGAAGTAACAATGATTTTTAAAGCTGATGATAAAATTGTTGCATTTAATAAATACAATTTACTTAGTCCCGAAATTGAAGACACAAGCTCGTCAAAACCAAATTTCATTGATTTACAGCGAGTTAGCTTAAATAATGGAAAATATAAAATTGAAGTTACTATAAAAGATATAAATTCTGAAGAAGAACCAATGATGATAATTGATGAGTTTGAGATTAATTTTAATCAAAACGAAATTCAATTTAGCGGAATTGAACTAATAGAAGAATTTGAAAAAGCTGAAACAACAAGCTCACTTACAAAAAATGGCTTAGACTTAATTCCCTATGTTTCAAACTTTTACCCTCAAAATTTTCATTCATTTATTTTTTATGCAGAAATTTACAATTCCGATAAAGTATTAAATTCTGATTTTCTTTTAAAATACTACATTTCACAGTATGAAAATGCAAAAATATTAGAGCAATTTAGCAGTTTTAAAAAATTGAGTTCAGCAGAAATAATTCCCTTTATGGGTGCTTTCAATATAAAGGACTTACCATCTGGAAATTATTTGCTTGTATTAGAAGTTCGTGATAATAAAAATGAATTACTACAAACTAAAAAATTCTTTTTTCAACGCAGCAATTCTCTTGCAACAAATCAAGAACACATAAATAAAATTTTAGTTGATTATGATATTTCGGCAAATTTCCAAGGAAGCATGACAATAAAAGACTCTTTATATCAGTATATTTCTTGTTTACGTCCAATTGCCGATATGAACGAACAAAGGTTTATTGACAACCAATTAAAATCTGCAAGTTTAGAAGAAATGCAACACTACTTTATGGAATTTTGGTTAAAACGCAACAATGTTCAGCCAGGCGAATTATGGCGACAATACAAAGAACAAGTTGATTATGTTGACAGAATTTATCAAACGCCTATAAATCGTGGTTATTCAAGCGACAGAGGCAGGGTTTATTTGCAATATGGTGCCCCTGATGACATTTATATCTCAAAACACGAACCTAGTGCCTACCCTTACGAAATATGGAGCTATTACAGAATTAGAAACGAAAATAATAAAAAGTTTATTTTTTATAATCCTCATATAGCAGGCAAAGAATACGAATTACTACATTCCGACCTTACTGGCGAAATAAAAACTCCAAACTGGGAAAGATTGTTAAACAAAAGAAATACCACACTTTATAATCACGATTTAAAAGAATCTGACGATATTTGGGGTGGTAGAGCAAAAGAAGAATACAAAAAGAAATAGTAGATATGCAAGCAAAAATACTAAAAGGAACAGATGCCTCTTATTTCTTTTTCCCTGAAGAAAAATCAACAATAATTTCAAAATCAAATTATTCAATTGTTTATTTAGCTGCCAATTTAGAAACTAAAGATAAAGTTGTTTGCAAGCAGTTCTTGCCCATGCTAACACCAAATCAATCGGCAAGACTAAAATTTTTTATCGAAACAAATATTAGATTAGAACATAATGGAATTGCTAAAATTATCGACCTAATTATTCAAAATGGAGAAGTCTTTATAATTCAAGAATACGTGCATGGTTTAAGTTTAAAAGAGCTAATAACCAGCAGAGAATATTTTGACTATAGATATAATTACTTTTTTTACAAAACTATTGCTAATTTTCTAAATATTTTAACATTCTTTCACACTCAAGGCTTGTGTTTATGCGATGTTAAGCCTTCAAACATAATGGTTTGTTTTTCTGAAAATTCTGAAATAGACAAGAAAGACCCACAAGTTAAACTCATTGATATAGAATTAGTTAAACCTAGTTTTAAACCTTCCATTCCGAATTTTGGAGGTAAAAATTTTAGTTTAGTTTATGCTAGTCCTGAACAAATTCTTGGTTTCGAGGAGTTTGTTGGCGAACATTCCGATATTTTTAGCACAGGCTTAATTTTATATGAAGCAATTGCAAAAGAACCCGCATTAAATACTGCAAACCCTATGTTTGTTAAAAGAATACAAACAAGAGTAAAAGTAAAAAAACACTATAGATTTGATGATGAATTATTTAGAGTTATTTCTAAAGCCTGTGTAAAACCTGAATTTTCTGTAATAGATAAAGAACAAAGCGAAGATGAAATAAAATTAGCTATAGTAAAATCATTATCAAAGCGATATCAGTCTGCAGAAGAATTTAAAAATGATGTCTTGAAATTAATACTATAAATTGTTGTTGATTTATAAAAAAATACTATTTTTGTTCACAATACAATAAAAACATAAAATTATGACAAAAGAAACTAAAATGTTTGAGAACCAGTTAGCACAAAGGACTTGGGCTGAAACAAAATCTAACGATTCGTGGAGTATATTTAAAATAATGGGAGAATTTGTAAATGGATACGACCATTTTGCTCAAATAGGTCCTTGTGTTTCAATTTTTGGTTCTGCACGCACAAAACCTGAAAATAGATACTATAAAATGGCAACAGAAACTGCTTATTTATTAACTCAAGAAGGTTTTGGAGTAATTACAGGCGGTGGTCCTGGCATTATGGAAGCTGGAAATAAAGGTGCTAGTGCAGGACACGGAACTTCTGCCGGCTGTAATATAAAATTAGAGTTTGAACAAGATGCAAATAAATATATTGACGAAGATAAGCTTGTTACTTTCGACCTTTTCTTTGTTCGCAAAATTATGTTTATGAAATATTCTCAAGGTTTCATTGTTTTCCCTGGTGGCTTTGGAACTCTTGATGAACTTTTTGAAGCTTTAACACTAATTCAAACTAAAAAAATTGAAAAATTCCCTATCATCTTGCTTGACAAAGAATATTGGGAAAAACTTTTTGATTGGGTAAAAGAAGTTATGCTAAAAAGAGAGCATAATGTTTCTGAATCAGATTTAGATTTATATCATATAGTTGATACACCCGAAGAAGCAGTAAAAATCATTAAAGATTTCTACGATAAATATACACTTAAACCTAATTTTTAAAATTAATTACACGCTCATTTCGAGTACGCTCAATGAGCGGTTGTTGCTGGGCGTTGAGCGAAGTCGAAACGCCTGTGTGTGTGTGTGTGTGTGTGTAGAGAGAGCAGTATTTAGCTTAACAAAATTTACAATTTTATTAAAGCCAAAAACATCAATATTCT
>DAONZU010000069.1:0-11690 GCA_035406965.1 Bacteroidales bacterium | reverse complement strand
CTATTTTCAAAATATTTTAATGTTTTTTTTAGTTTCTTACATCGAACTCACGTTATTTTATCAACATTTTCAAAATCTCGTTTTGCAAATTCATATTGATGATTGCCGTCAATATAAGCAAAAGATATTTCTCCTTCTGGTTTAAATTTTCCTCCATGCAAGTTTTTTACTTCATTTTTATTCCATGCTGCAAAAAAATCATCTGAGGTCAATTCACTTGATAAAATATTTGCTTTTGGGTGAAAAGTTTTTACGTTTCTAACAAAAGATTCTTTTAAATAATCGCAAGCCAAACGCCCCGAAGCTAAATCACATATTTTATCTTCATCTTTAAGATTATCCCAATACCAATCCGTAGTGTAAAACAAATTGTTTCTATTGTATTTTTTTAGAAAATGTAAAATTACGTTTGTCGAAAGCCCCGCAAAAGTCCCGATTTCTAAAATTGGCTTATCTGAATTTAAGTTTTTTATTGCATAATCAATGCAGTATAAGTGTCCCGGTTCAAGCCAACCTGGAACAAAACTCCTTAACACTTTTAACTCTGGTTCTTCGATTATGACTGGCTTGTTGAATAGGTAAAAAATCCCTTTTTTTATTAAATAAGAAAACTTCATGTGTTTTTAATTTTTCTGTATAGTTTAAATAAATTAATGTACAAAAATAATGTTTTTTAATTAATTTAATGCTTACTTGCCACAATTGCGTAAAAATGAGTATTAGTCCAGCGATTGCTTTCAGGAGGATAAATATCGACCACTTGAATACTTTTAAACCCTATTTTTTGTAATATTTTAACTTCATTATCTATAAAACGATATTGAGCAAAATAGTTAGTTTTCTGCTCTTCTGAGTATCCATCAACGGTTACATCTTCTGTTACTCCGAACTGATTTTTTATAATTAATTTTCCTCTATTTTTTATATTATCAAAAAACTTTGTGTATATTTTAATAGCTTCTTGTTCGTTAAAGTAATGCATTGTTCCGAAAATTGTAACGCAATCAAATTTTTCTTCGGTAGAAAATTTTTCAAATGTTTTATTTACTATCTTAACATTAGGTGAATTAACAATAAATTCTGTAAAAGCAGAAAATGGTTCTACCGCAACGATATTGCGGACTTTGTCATATATCTTGTTTATAATTAAGCCAGTACCGCTACCCAAATCTAAAATTGAGGACTCTTTTCCACAATGTTGCATGATAAAATCTGCATCAATTTGCGTAAGATCAGTAACATTGGCGAGTTTTACAGATTGTTGGTCCTTAGTGTTTAACGACATATTCTCAAAGAACTCAAGAGCTTTTTTGTTCTCCATAATTTATATTTTTATGTTGTTCAAATTCACAATAGCGTCTGCTAGCACCTCTAAAGAATCAATTACATCAGCTCTTGTCGAATGATAATCAACACGAATATCAGTGCAACCCATAATAATGGCTTCACTTCCTTTGTCCATTAAATGTTTGCGAATTTTCTCAAATATGTTGCAAGGTCTTTCTTGCGAACTAAGGCTATCAAACCTGTGAGTGTTTTTGATATTACATATCCCTTTAGTTACAAGCTTTTGCATATCATCGTCAGGATAAATAATGTTTGCGTTAGGATAAATTTCGGAGAAATATCTCTCATAAACTTTTCCCATCAAACAACCATCGGAGGCAACCAAACCCACATTAGATGTTCCAATTGATTTACAACGCATAACAACTTCTTTAATTAAATTAATGAAAGGCAATTTTACTCCGCTTTGTATCTCGTCAATTGCATAATGGGCAGTATTGCAATTCATACAGAGAATTTCAGCACCAATACTTTTCAATTTACTGCCTACAGAGATGTAATCCTCAATAAAACTTGGTCCTCTGCCCTCCAAAAACATACTACGTGAGGGAGCTTGTGTAGCTTGATAAATAATCATTTCTGGATGATGTGCATCTCGGTATGCTCCGTTTAAAGTATATATATTTTCTATTAATTCGCACAGTTTATTTGTTGAAGCGACTCCTGCTCCTCCTATAATTCCTACTATCATTTACCAAGATTTTACTATTTCGGATACACGTTTATAATCATCATAAGTATCAATATCGTATGCTCTTATCTTTACTCCTTTGATTGGTAGATGAGGCTCTAATTGATTGAAGACATGAATAGAAGAGTAATTTAATTTATCACGTTTAATACATGCTGGTCCTGTCCATTCGTAATCTCCTCTTTTGCGAGAAAATGCAACTACATTGCCTTTTTCATCTACTTGGACATACACGGCTTCATCTGACGTAATATCGGAGTATCCAACAAATTCACCAGGCTCTTGTAGCAACATTCTAGCATCATCGGGATGAACCAACATATCGCCATCCCATTCTACAACATACTCGTTTGCATGACGAGAACCTAAATAAAAACTAGCTCCAGTTTTAGTGTTGTAATAGTCGTGATTATACACAAAAATCACATCTTTACGATGTTTAAGTACCTCTTTTACAACATCTTTTGCCTGATAACCTATCACAATTCTTACATCTTCGATATCTTTAAAGAGTTCGAGTTGCCACGAAATAATTGTTCGGTTATTGATTTTTATTAGAGCTTTAGTTTGCCCAAGCCCTAAGCGTGAGCCTATTCCGGCACAACTAATAACAATTGATTTAGCTGCAGACATAATGATTTTTCGTTAAATATTAAATAATCAGTAAACGGAAGTACACTGTTGGCAGGATGATGAGTAGTCCCAACCGCTATGGAGATATCGGCTATGCGCATTGCCTCAACATCATTATTTCCATCACCAATAAAGATAACAGTTTCGCCCATATTCTGATAGTGTTTTACAATATCTTCCTTTTTTAAGATTTTTTCAATTTTTTCTACTTTATTGTTTGTTACTATTGCTGTTGATGTAAATGTCTTACATCCAATTTTTTTTACTAGTGTTTTTACCCAACAATCGAGATTTCCGGTTGCAATAATGCAATTGTCAATATTATCTTTTATAAATTTAAGGAGATTTGAATATAGTTCAACTTCTCCTAACAGTTTATCAATCTGATCTACAGGCAAATCGCCGAGTATATGAACTCTACGAATAAAGCTCTCAATAAAAGGGATATTGCCTTGAATAGTTTCACGTGTTAGCTCAGAAATCTCTGCTTCAATTTTAAAATGCGAAGCTATTAGCGGAAGTGTTTCCTGCGATGTTATGGTACCGTCTAAATCGAAAACGAATTTCATGTAGTTTATGTTTTCTGTTTATAAAGTTATATTTATTTGGAAGCAAATTAACAAAAATTATTGCTCTTTTGCCAAATATTTTCTATTAAATCGTTAATAATATTATTTACAGCAGTTTGATTGTTTGGCGGTTTCAATATATCGTTCACAAATGTTAATCTTTCATTTTTACGACTGTCGTTACCGTTTAAAACAACATTTTCGACAAACTGAACTATATCAACTTCATTATAAGCCATATACGACAATTGGAATGCTTTTGAGCCAAAGGTGTTGAATAGTTCTGTTACTTTATTGTCGCTTACTGTAAATAGCATAGGTTTTCCCGTAAGACAATACTCAGATATAAATGAGATGCTGTCATGTATCAAAGCATCTGAAGTTAAGAAAAGGTCGTCGTAGTCACCTTCCTCTAACTGACAGTTTGGTGTTGTAGCCCAACGTAAATAGTATTTGTCGGTTCGCTCTTTTCCCCATTCGGGGTGCTTATATAGCTTGAGTTTCAGTATCGGATGTGGCTTAAATGCTACTTGTATTTTGTGATTTAGTTTTTCTATCAATTCAAAAAAGAATTCACTGTATGTCAAAAAATTTGAATAATTACTCATACTTATGTTGGCTTTTAATGTATGATGTGGTGCCCATATTATTCTTTTTACCCTTGTGTCTAGATTTTTCCAAACCTCTTTTGGTTTATACGAAGTGTTTAAATATGTATCGACTGGTGGATAGCCTGTTACAACCACATTTTTTGCCTTTATGTGCGATACATTTTTAGCCATTTCCTTGTGAATGGGTGTTTCGTAATAGCAACGCCAAACAAGATTATGAAACATTTGATTGTATTGGTCCTCTTTCATTTTTATAGTCATAAAACCATAAGGAACGTATGCTGTGAGACGATCTAAATAGTTAGATATTTGATATTCAGGTGATGTTAAACGAAATGGAGTTGTGAAAAATATTAAATCGGGGTCTATTTCTTTTTTTACCGACATAAATTTTTTTGTATTTTCGTTATATGATTTAATAACTTTATATCCCTTATTTGCAAGTGCTTTGGTGGTTTTATTCATCTCTGCCAGCATGGATTCGTGTCCGTATGTAACATAGGGAATTACTACTATCACTGGGTCGAATTTTGGATGATTTTCTAACTTTTTGTATAACGAATCGTATTTCCAAATTGAGTCTTGAAAGGCAAAAAACGCAACCTTAAGTCTCTCTTTTTTACCCTTTTTAGCAACAATCTTTTTGTATTTGGCTTGATGATAATAAAAATATGGCTTTCCGCACCAACTTATAAACCAATAAATTTTGATTCTTAGTTTTGACATTGCAAGTCTCCACTTCTTGGGCAGTAGTTTTTGCAATATTGACTCTATTAATAGTAAAAGTTTCATCGATTATAAGAGAATTACGAGACTTTTGTTAATATTGTTGTTTAAATAAATTCATAATATTTTGTAAAATACAAAAGTAAAAAACTAAATCTTTTTTAAAGTTGAAATCCCTGAAATTATAGAAAGGTTTAATAATTTACTATTAAATGCTTAATTCAGTTGATAAACACAATTTTGAAATGTTTTGCTAAAATGTAATGATGCCAAATAAAAGGGTTCCTTAAATGAAAAAACAAATTGTTACTCAACAGTAAATTTTAAATTTGAAACTTCATCATTAGAAATAGCATTTAATATGTAAACGCCTCTTAGTAAGTTGCTTATATCAATGTTGATTAAGCCTTTCGGATTAGTTTGTGTAAATACACATTTTCCGTTAATGTCATAAATATTTAACATATCAACTTTTGTTTCTCCTAAATCAATAAAAATGTGTGAATTGGCAGGGTTTGGATAAATTGAAATATTTTGACTAATATTAGTTATTGAAGCAGATACAACACCATTGCCTTTTAATAATATTTTAAAATTACTTTGTTCTTCAGAATCATTATTTAATAATAATTGGGCAGTTTTTGAACCTAAATTTTTAGGTGCAAATTTCACCTCTAAATTAATGATGCCTCCTGGATTTAAGCAAGAATCAATATTTTCGTCAAATTCAAGAGCAAATTCGTCAGCATTATTACCTTGTAACACAAAAAGGTTTTCATTAGTAAAACAAATATAGTCGCCACCATCGGTTGAAATATTTAAACTAATTTTAAGTGAGTCATCGTTACATATAAGGTTCCCAAAATCTAAGGTTTGTCCGTTGTTAATAATTTCATTATCTTTTTTAACAATAAAATTTGATTTTTTTCTAAAAATATATGCAGAACCAGAATTATTGAAATAGTTTTCATTATTTGCATCATGGTCTTCTTGGTTTGCAGTAACAATGAAGTTATAGCCTTGAATTGCAACTTTATATCCAAAAGAGTCGTTAAGACTTCTATCACTAGCACATAATTTTTGTATTTGTACCCAGTTATTGTTTTGCAATTCAAAAAGATAAGCAGAACCAGCATTAGAAAAGTTATTTCCTCCATTTATATCGTGGTCTTCAAGATCTGCACCAACAACTGCATAATTTCCACTTATTGCTACAGATTGACCAAATCTATCGTTAGCTTCTAAATCTGAAGATGTTAGTTTTGTTTGTTGCTCCCAAGTGTTTGAACTATATTTAAAAATATATGCAGCACCACTTGATGCTAAACTATAACTTTCATCATGATTATGAGCTCCTATAATGATATAATCACCGCTTATAGAAAC
The DNA here is from genome assembly GCA_035406965.1 of Bacteroidales bacterium. GTDB lineage: Bacteria > Bacteroidota > Bacteroidia > Bacteroidales > ML635J-15 > Bact-19. The sequence continues at coordinate 5,727 of DAONZU010000069.1, read as the reverse complement.
AGAGTATCCGAAATTGCTTTCAGCTTTTCTGTCATCAGCAACTAGCTTTTGCTTTATGGTCCAAGTATTACTTGTTTTTTCCAAATAGTAAACTGCACCAGCATTTGACTTAGAAGAATAACCGTTTGCGTTGTAATCTTGTAAATAAGCCCCAACAATTAATCTGTTCTCTTCTATAGCAAGCGAAGCACCAAAATAGTCGGCAGTTCTTCTATCGTGTGCAACAATTTTTTGAGTTTCTGTCCAAGTTCCTCCTTGATTTTTAAAATAGTAAACCGCCCCAGCCTTATCTGCTTGATTTTCACCGTTTTCATCAGTTCCTTGGTTGTATGCACCAATTATAATATCGTTTCCACTAATCCCTACAGAACAGCCAAACCAATCATCAGCAGTTCTATCAGAAGCACAAATTTTTTGTATTTCTGTCCAATTACCACCAATATTTTTAAAAACATAAGCAGAACCAGTATTTACTTTTGTGTTTTGTCCATTTTCATCATCATCTTCTTGTGGAGCGCCAACAACAATATAATTACCATCAATTGCAACGGAATGCCCAAAATAATCTCCAGCACTTCTATCGCTTGCTACTATTTTTTGATAAAAAATCCATTCTCCGTTTTCATTCTTGAAAATATAAGCAGCACCAGCGTTTGTTAAATTATTTTCTTCACTATTGTCTGCATCTTTTTTTTCTTGATTAGCACCTATAATGGCAAAATTTCCACTTATTGCAACAGAAGCACCAAAATAAGCGTCGTTTGCTCTTACGTTAGCAGTTATTTTTAATCTTTCAGTCCAATCCTGTGAAAATGCAAAAGTTGCAATAAACACAAAAATAAATGTAGCTTTAATTTTAAAAAATATATTCATAGTATATATTATTTTTAAGATTTATAATGCAAAGATAAAAAATTAAATCCTTTTTAGGGGTTGAAATCATCAAAATTATAGCTAAACATAAAGATTTAATATTTTATGTAAAAAAAAGCAAAATTCATGTTGTTATATTAAAATTAATATTATTTTTGACCGAACGTTCAGTCAAAAAATATAGAAATATAAAAAGCTATGCAATACAAGGGTTTAACTGCAAAAGAGGTCGAACACAACCGACAAGTTTATGGTAATAATCTTGTAACACAACATAAAAAAAGGTCTGCTTTTAAATTATTATTAGAAAAATTTAATGACCCTTTAATAAAAATTTTATTAATCGCTGCTTTAATATCCTTAGGAATTGGTTTTGTTAACGATCAATTTATAGAAGCGATAGGTATATTTTTTGCAATTTTTTTAGCAACAGGCATAGGTTTTTGGTTTGAATATGATGCTAACAAAAAATTTGATATTTTAAATTTGGTAAATAATGACACCTTAGTAAAAGTTATAAGAGATGGTTTTGTAACTGAAGTTAGAAAAGGAGATATTGTTGTTGGCGATTATGTTATTTTGTCTGTTGGTGATGAAGTGCCAGCAGATGGAATTTTGATAGAATCTGTTTCTTTGTTAGTAGATGAATCGAGTTTAACAGGTGAGCCATCTATGAGAAAAGGTGTAGATATAAATGAATTTAAAAAAGAAAGCACTTTCCCATATAATAAGGTTTTGCGTAGTTCTAAAATTCTTGATGGAAGCGGAATTTTTGTAGTTGACGCAGTTGGAGATAGTACAGAATATGGAAAAGTGGCAAAAAGCTCTGTAGAAATATCTAATGTAAAAACTCCACTTAATATTCAATTAGAAAAGTTAGCAGGATTTATTGGTGTTGTAGGTACTAGTGTCGCTATTTTAACCTTTTTTGCACTTTTATTTAAAGACTTGATCTTAGAAAAGATTAGCTTAACTTTTGAACAATCATATTTTTTTATAAGCATTATTGTGTTTCTTGCTATTCTTAGTTTAAAGTTATGGTTTCCATATTTCAGCAGTTTTAAAGAAATTCTTTTCAAGAAAAAAAGTGTTTTCTTAGAAAAAATTGAAAAAATAAAAACTATCAAACTTGTTGTTATTGCTGTAATAGTATTGATACTTAGTGTTTTAGTGTCTTTAATTTTTGATTTTCATGTTTTAGAAAAATCGGCTTGGATGGATATTTCCACTGCATCAAGGATTTTACAATATTTTATGGTTGCTGTAACTTTAGTCGTTGTTACTGTTCCCGAAGGTTTACCAATGAGCGTTACTCTTTGCTTAGCTTTGAGTATGAGAAATATGCTGAAGTCAAATAATTTGGTAAGAAAAATGCAAGCAACCGAAACCATGGGAGCTTGTACAGTTATTTGTACCGATAAAACTGGAACTTTAACAAAAAATCAAATGGAAGTTGTTGAAGCTATGTTTTTTGGAAAAGAAGTTTTGGATTTTAATGGTGGCGATGACAATTTGACTTTTATAAAAGAAAATATTTCTGCAAACTCAACCGCTGATTTAGATTATTCTGATGAAACAAAAATAAAAGGTGTAGGAAATCCAACAGAATCTGCTTTGTTGTTGTGGCTTCATAAAATGCACTGCCCATATGAAAAAGTTAGAACTGCTACAGAAGTTTTAGAGCAATTGAGTTTTTCAACAGATAGAAAATACATGGCAAGCATTGTGTTTTCGCCAGTCTTAAAAAAGAAAATTCTTTATGTAAAAGGTGCTTCAGAAATACTTTTCCATATGTCGAAACAAGTTTATTGCGAAGAAGGATTAAAACCAACTTCAGAATGTAATGAACTTATTGAAGAAATTTTGGCAAAAAACCATTCTCAAGCATTGCGAACTATCGGCTTTGCTTATGAAATATTAGAAGATGACATTCCTAGAATTGAAAACTCTAAATTAGTAAATCATAATTTAACTTTTTATGGTTTTGTTGGGATTCAAGATCCAATTAGAGATGATGTAAACGATGCAGTAGCAACTTGCCTGAAAGCAGGAATTGATATTAAAATTGTAACAGGTGATACCTATGGAATTGCTGTCGAGATTGCTAAAAAAATTGGATTGTTAACTGCTGATTATGATGAAAAAGCAGTTCTAACAGGTGATGAATTTGGTAGTTTAACTGATGAAGAATTGTTGTTGAGAATAAAAGACCTTAAAATACTATGTCGTGCTAGACCTTTAGACAAAAAAAGATTGGTTCAGCTACTTCAAGAATTAGGAGAAGTGGTCGCAGTAACCGGAGATGGAACAAACGATGCCCCAGCTTTGAATTTTGCCCACGTAGGACTTTCTATGGGCAGTGGAACAGCTGTAGCAAAAGAAGCAAGCGATATTACTATTATGGACGACTCTTTTAATAGTATAGGTTCTGCAGTTTTGTGGGGAAGAACCTTGTATCAAAATATTCAAAGGTTTGTGGTGTTCCAATTAAGTATAAATCTTGTGGCAATGCTTATCGTTTTTATCGGTTCTATTGTTGGACATGAAATTCCACTTACAATAACTCAAATGTTGTGGATTAATTTAATAATGGACACTTTTGCAGCAGGTGCATTCGCTAGTTTACCTCCAAATAAAATTGTGATGCAAAATAAACCTAGAAAAAGCAATGAGTTTATTATTAATAAAAAAATGAAGCATAGTATTTTTGTAACAGGACTTAGTTTTGTTGTTATATTATTAGCTCTGTTATATTATTTTACAGATGAAAAAGGAAATATCTCTACATATAATTTAAGTTTGTTCTTCACTACATTTGTAATGCTACAGTTTTGGAATATGTTTAATGTAAAAGCTTTATTTACAGGAAAATCAGCTCTGAAATCGTTGCATAAAAGTAAAGCATTTTTAACTGTTGCACTTGCTATTTTAGTAGGACAAGTGATTATTGTACAATTTGGTGGAGAAATGTTTAGAACAGTACCAATTTTGTTTGTTGATTGGCTTTTAGTATTTGGTGCAACTTCTTTAGTTTTGTGGATTGGAGAAATAAAAAGATTGATTTTTGGTTAATTTTTTAAAATATGGAGATGCTTGTAATACAAAAACAATCTCATAAAACAACAAACTGGTCAGGCGGAACTACAACAGAACTTTTTATCTACCCAAGGGAAAGTGAGTATCAAAAGCGAAATTTCCTGTTTCGAGTAAGTACCGCAACTATTGAAATTGAGGAGTCGCAGTTTACAAAACTTGACGAAGTTAATCGCAAAATAATGATTTTAGATGGAAAAATCGAGCTAATTCACGAAGGTAGATACTCCAAAAACTTGGGCAAATTTGATACCGATACATTTTCTGGAGAGTGGAATACTCGGAGCATTGGCAAAGCAACAGATTTTAATTTGATGACAAAAGGCAATGTTAGTGGTCATATTCTACACTTGGGATTTGAAACAGAAAGTACTAAAACAATTAACTTTAATGTAAAAACTCAAAAGGCTTTATTTTACATTTATTCAGGCAAATTGCAAATATTCGATAAAACTGTAGAAAGTGGCGATGTTATTTTTTTTGAAACTTTGTCCAACGATAAAAGCATTGATGTTAAGGCTGTTACAAAATCTGATATAATTGTTGTTGAACTCGCAGGTTTTTAAAAAGATAAAACTTGCTACATGCTAAAAGTATGATGTAAATCTCAAAAAGTTTTATAAAAAATAACGTTTTATATAAAATGTGAGTGCCTGCTGAACAATTTGTATTTTAGCTTGTTGATTAAATAAATTCTTAAATAAGAATTATTATAATTTAGAAATGAATACAAACAATTATATATCGAAACTAAAAGAAACTGGTTTAAAAGTAACTCCCCAACGAGTTGCAATTTTAAAGGTTTTAAATGAGTTAAATCATCCTTGTGCAGAAGAAATTGCAGAAGTTTTGAAAAAGGAATTACCCGGACTTTCTTTAGCAACTATATATAATAATATTGAGACATTGGTGCAAAAACGAGTAGTATCAAAAGTTCTATCAGAAGATGGCAAGCTAAGGTTTGATGCAAGATTAGCTATGCATCATCATTTGTATGAGATTAATTCAGGAAAAATTGAAGATTATTTTGATGATGAGTTAAACTCTATATTAGAAGAATATTTTCGAAATAAAACAATTCCCGGATTTGAAGTTAAAGACGTTAAGTTACAAATCAAAGGAAAATATATAAGTGAATAAATTAAAATTAAATATTAACCGTAAAAATTAAATTAAAATGGAAGAAAGAATTAACGAACAAGTAAGCACAATGCCAGGATTAAATGCTCCGGCTCCAGAATTTACCGCAAACACAACTCAAGGAAAAATTAATTTCCCAGCTGATTATAAAGGAAAATGGGTGATTTTATTTAGTCATCCTGCTGATTTTACTCCAGTGTGTACCTCAGAGTTTATGACTTTTGCAAGTTTAGAAGAAAAATTCAACAAAGCTAATTGCGAATTGGTAGGTCTTTCAATAGATGGATTACATAGCCATATTGCTTGGTTGAGAACAATTAAAGAAAAAATTGAGTATAAAGGAATGAAAAATATAGAAGTTAAATTTCCTTTAATTGATGATATTTCTATGAATGTTTCAAGGAAATATGGAATGATTCAACCTGACGAAAGTGCAACTCAAGCAGTTAGAGCGGTATTTTTTATAGACCCAAAAGGTATTTTGCGTGCTATGATTTATTATCCTCAAAGTTTAGGTCGCAATTTCGACGAGATTTACCGTGCTTTGATAGCATTACAAGTATCAGACGAGTTTGGCGTAGCAACACCAGCAGATTGGCAACCAGGTGATGATGTAATAGT
>DAONZU010000068.1:0-11755 GCA_035406965.1 Bacteroidales bacterium | reverse complement strand
AGATTAGTCAAACAAAATATTATTTCTATTCTAAACAAAAAATAAGTATTTTTACAAACTAAAATAAATTGCTAAGATTATATGAATATTCTTGTTTTAGGTTCTGGTGGTAGAGAACATGCTTTAACATACAAAATTGTGCAAAGCAAATTGGCAAAAAAAGTTTTTGTAGCTCCTGGAAATGCCGGTACTAACAAAATTGCAGAAAACATTAATTTAAATCCTTTAAATTTTGAAGAAGTTTCAAGTTTTATAGAAAACAATAAGGTCGAACTTCTTGTTGTTGGTCCCGAAGCTCCTTTAGTTGCTGGAATAACAGATTTTTTAAAATCACTTGACAAACACAAAAACTTATTGATTATTGGTCCTAGCAAAGAAGCTGCTATGCTTGAAGGCTCTAAAGATTTTGCAAAAGCTTTTATGCAAAAATATAATATTCCTACGGCAGCATATTTTTCGGCAAACAAAGAAAACTTAGCTCAAGCAATAAACTTTCTTAAAACTCTAAAACCTCCTTATGTTTTGAAAGCAGATGGCTTAGCAGCTGGAAAAGGAGTTTTGATAATTAATGAACTAAGCGAAGCAATTTCTGAATTAGAAAATATGCTTAATGGAAAATTTGGTCAAGCAAGTTCAAAAGTTGTTATAGAAGAGTTTTTGAAAGGAATAGAATGTTCGGTTTTTGTGCTTACCGATGGCAAATCTTATGTAATTTTACCCGAAGCCAAAGATTATAAAAGAATTGGCGATGGCGACACAGGTTTAAATACTGGTGGTATGGGTGCAGTTTCGCCAGTTCCATTTTACACAAAAGAATTTGCCCAAAAAGTTGAAAATCACATCATTATCCCAACTGTAAATGGAATTAAAAACGAAAATTTTGATTATTGCGGATTTATTTTCTTTGGCTTAATGAATGTTGACGGCAATCCTTATGTAATTGAATATAATGTTAGAATGGGCGACCCAGAAACAGAAGCTGTTCTGCCAAGAATAAATTCAGATTTTTTAACACTACTTGTGAATGCTGGCAACAAAAATTTATCTAAGACAGAGATAGAAATTTCGGAGCAAGTTGCTGTAAGTATAGTTATGGCTTCTGGTGGTTATCCCGAAGATTATGAAAAAGACAAAGTAATCACAGGTATTGAGCTTGTTAATGAAAGCATAGTTTTTCATGCTGGCACAAAATTAAATGGAAATAATATTGTGAGTTCTGGTGGCAGAGTGCTTGCAGTAACCAGCTTAGCAAAAACTATTCAAGATGCTGTTGCAAAATCTTATAAATCAATTGATAAAATCCATTTCGATAAAATGAACTTCCGTAAAGACATAGGTCAAGACTTAAAATGATAAAATTATTAAAATCAAACTCGCCATTAAATTATTTAATAATTTTTGGAATAATGCTCGTTTTTTGGGCATTTAAGTTTGTATTTATGCCTTCGGGAGTAGAAAATTATGAAGTTTACGGGCTATTTCAAATAAATTTCGGACACAGATTAATTTATCAATATCTAAATACTTTTATTGGTTTTGTTATTTACTTTTTATTAGCTTTACTTTTAGTAAAAGCAAATTCAGACTTGCAAATTGTAGAAAACACCTATCAAAGTCCAGGAATGGTATTTGCATTTTTAAGTGGAGCATTTATAAACATACAAGAGTACAATAATGTCTTGATTTCCTGTCTTTTAGTTTCTATTTCCATAGCAATAATACTTTATTCTATAAAAAAACACATTGCCCTAGATAATGCTTTTAATGCAGGACTTGTTTTTGCAATTGCAACAATTTTTTATCCGAAAACAATAGTATTTTTGCCAATATTAGTAGCAAGTATGTTTATTGTAAAACCAACTGTTGCCCGCGAAGTTATTAGTCTTTTTCTTGGTATTTTAACTCCACTAATTTTGTTTTTTTCATATTTTTGGCTTTTTGGCGATATTGATTCAATAATTTTAAAAACTAAACTAAGTTTCACTCAAGATTTTATATACATAAGATTTTCTTACTACAATAAATTTATTTTTGTTCCTCTAATTTTCATTTGCATTTACGCCATAATTGCAAAATTTACATTAAGTGTTTCTCAAAAGCTTAATACAAGAAAATTTCAAACTATAATTTTAATTTACTCCATATATTCTTTGATTGTATTTTTAGTTCCATTCATGCCCGATGAAACTGTGGTTTTTCTTTATCCTTCCATTTCTCTACTTTTAACATTAGTTCTTGTAAACTCTAAAGCAAAAATACTAAAGATTATATCACTTATAGCTTTTGCAGGTTTAATTATTTCTCATTTATTTCAGATTTATTTTTATTTATCTATTTTTTAAAATAATTTTATCACAATGGCGTTTAATACAAAAAAACATAAATTGAAGATATACAGAAAAAGAAGGCAGTGGAAGTTATTATTGGTATTATTTGCACTTTTTATTGGTGGAATATCAATATTTTTCACCAACAATTTAATGGAAAAACTTGCCGCAGAAGAGCACAAAAGGATTCAATTATGGGCAGAAGCTACTGAGCAGTTAATAAATGTATCGCCAGATCAAGATGTTAGCTTTTTATTTGAAGTTCTTAAAAACAACGAAACTATTCCTGTGATATTAGTTGATATGGAAGATAATATGATTTCGTATAGAAATATTGATTCCGTAAAAATGCAAAACCCGACATATGTTGAAAAGAAAATACATGAATTAAAAAACAACTCTAAAGAAAATTTTATAATAAAAACCGAAGATGGTGAAGCTCTAAACCAGATTTATTATTCTGATTCCTATTTACTAACTCTGTTATATTATTATCCATACTTTCAATTAGGTTTGGTATTTCTTTTTATTTTGGCTTCGTATTTTGCTTTTTCGATAAGCAAGCGTGCCGAACAAGACCAAGTTTGGTTGGGAATGTCGAAAGAAACTGCTCATCAGCTTGGTACTCCGATATCGTCTCTAATGGCGTGGATAGAAATTTTAAGAGACCAAGTTAAAGATCCTGAAATAATAAACGAATTAGAAAAAGACACAAAACGCTTAGAAAAAATTGCTTCCAGATTTTCTAAAATTGGCTCAAAACCTAACCTTTCCGAAGAAAATTTAAGACAAACCTTGCAGTCAACCATCAACTACATGACACGTAGAATACCGAGTTCTATAAAAATAAGTTTAGTTAATTCGCCTCAAGATTCTGATATAAAAGTTAAAATTAACGAAGATTTATTTGAATGGGTAATAGAAAATTTATGTAAAAATGCTGTTGATGCAATTGGCGAAAAAGGCGAAATTTCTATAAGCTACGAAGAAACGCATAAACATATTTGTATCGACATTAAAGATACTGGAAAAGGTATTCCTAAATCTGAGTACAAAACTATATTTAATCCTGGTTACACGACCAAAGCCAGAGGCTGGGGATTAGGATTGTCATTGGTTAAACGAATTGTAGAACAATACCATCAAGGAAAAATATTTGTTAAAAATTCGGAACTTGGAATTGGAACAACTTTCAGAATTATATTAAAGAAATAATTATACCAACTTAAATTATACATTAGTCCAACATGTGCCTGAAAAAATATAATCATACGCGCAAATAGATATAACTTCTGTAGGAGAGAGCAGAGATGTTATTTGTGTTATATATTTTTTAGTGCGTCTAATGTCAAAAATAACCTATTGCTAAAATCTCGTTTAAATATAGCCCAAACTTTCTCAGCTGGATTTAGTTCTGGCGAGTAAGGTGGCAGATAAGTTGCGGACAACTTTCGCAGATTTATAAAGCTAACATGTTAATTATCAATCAATTACAATTTTATTTTGTCAAACTCAGGATTTATGTCATTAGTCAGTTCCAATCCTGAACTATTTTTTAGCAAGGTCAGAAAAAAATTAATTCAAAAAAATATTGCAAAAAATTTTTATTAATAATCATTTGTTAATATCTTAGCACCTAAATAATTACTAATTATTTTAATTTTTTTATTATGAAAAAGATAATATCAATCATTTTTATTTCCTTAATTTCTTTTAATTCATTACTATTTTCTCAGTTTATTGAAAACAAAGGGCAAGTTTTAGACTGGGATGAAAATTTTCATCCGGAAGTACATTATTATTATAGTATTAACGATAACTCATTGTTTTTTGAAAACAATAGAGTCGTTTGTAGTTTTTCTCGCTTTGATGATTTTGATTTTTCAAAATACGAAGGGAATCAGGACGCTATTGATAGTATTTATAAAACTTTAGGACGTAATGTTCAACGAATAGATATTGAGTTTATAGGTGCTTCACAGGACTGTCAAATAATAAATGGAGAAGAAAATTCTCATCACATAAACTATTTTTTAAATAAAAGAAACAACATTAAAGATTTAAAATCATTTAAAAGCCTTTGTTATAAAAACATTTATCCCAATATTGATATTGTGTTCTATGAACAACTCAATGGATTAAAATACGATATTATTTTAAACCCCGGAGCAAAGATTGAAGATGTGAAAATCAAATATAATGGAGCTTCTTCACTAATATTGAATGATAATACTATTACAATTAAAACAAAATATTATGATTTTACTGAAAATATACCAGAAGCTTATTATAATGACAATAAAAATCAAAATGCAGATGTAAATTATGTGATTGATAATGATAATATAATTGGTTTTAAGTGCGATTATCAAAATACAAATAAGTTAACTATTGATCCAACTGTAACATGGATGACATATTTTGAAACAGTTTCATCAAGTGGACAAATAAGTTATTATCATTCTACGAGTGATGAAAATGGGAACTTATTTATCTCAGGTTATTGTAACAATTCTGCTAATGATTACCCAACAGTTGACCCGGGTGGGGCTGCATACGTTCAGTTATATACTACAAATGATTTGTATATAGCTAAGTTTAATGCAGATCGTCAACTAGAATGGTCAACATATTTTGGGGGTAGTAATTCAAGTATGGATTGGCAGCTAGGAACAGAATGTCTTGCTGTTCACAATAATGTCTTACATGTTGTTGGAGACGAATTGGCATCAAATGGTCCATTTTTAAATGGTGGCGGGTTTTATTTTAATTCAGGATCCACTAAACCATACTATGCAAGATTTAATGCAAAAACTGGTGAATTATTACATTGTACAAATATAAGTGGAGGATATGATCACAGTATAGCAGTTAGTAGTTCAGGACTTGTTGCTATAATCTGTGACGCTTATAGTTTCAATACTGTACATATTCTTAATAGAAGCGGTGCTTACAATCAAGCAACAAATGGGGGTATAAAGATATCTTTTTAATGTTACTTGATAATAGCTATAATCAAATTTGGGGTACTTTTTTGGGAGGCCCTGGAACTCAACAAAATACTCATGTTCAATTTGATTCAAAAGATAATATATTCTTCTCTGCAGAGGCTACATGGTTTAGTTCAAGTACAAGTACAAATGAGCATCTTGTTAACCCGGGTGGAGGTGCATATTATGATAATACAATATCTGGTAGAGATATTATGATAGGAAAATTTACATCAACAGGAGCGCTTTATTGGAATACTCTTTATGGTGGAAGTGGTGGGGATGGAACAGACAGTCAAATGGGTAATGGAACAAAATTGATTGTGAGTCCGAAAGATGAATTGGTTGTTATTGGCGGAACAAATAGCACAGACTTGCCATTGTTAACTTTAGAAGGTGCCTACAATATGACCTGCCCCGCGAATGTCAATACCGGAGGTTCTTATAGTGATTTTGCAAGTTTCATATTGAAGTTTTCCAATAACGGTGTCCTTCAGTGGGCAACCTACTGGGGTGAAAACTCTGCCACAAGTTGGGCGCTTTTGTATGATGCTAAATATACTGACTGTGACAAATTTATTGTTGCAGCAAGGGCTGTCTATACTCCAATATTTTATCCAGGATATTACAATAAGGCTACCGGCGGGCAAAGTTATTTAATGCAGTTTAATAGTAATTATGCTGCTGAATGGTCTTCATATATTGGAAATAATACATCTACTCCTGAAATTAGTTACTCTGATTTTGAAAACAGGCTTTATCTCGTCACAACTTCTTGGTCTTTAACTGAATCAACAGTTAATCCTGGAGGAGGTGCGTTCTATGATGATACGCCTGCAGCTTCGGCTTTTACAATATGGGAATTTAAAATTATTCCCACACCTGTTATTACAGGAGATGTTGATATTTGTGAAGGAGAAACAGCTGTTCTTACTGCAAGTGGAGGAGTCGGTTCAACTTATTATTGGTATGATAGTGAAATTGGAGGAACATTACTCCATACAGGAGCAAGTTATACAACCCCTGCACTATACAGTAATGTTACTTACTGGGTTTCGTCATCAAGTGGTAGTTGTACAAGCGAGAGAGTTCCTGTCTTAGTTAGTGTGGAACCTTTTGCAGCTCCGACATCTGCAAATGCAAATCCTAGCAACGTTTGTCAAGGAACTCCAACTTCAATTACTTTAACCGCTTCTGGCGGAACTTTAGGAGACGGAGGCGTAACTCAATGGTACACAGGTTCTTGTGGCGGAACTCTTGTCGGAACAGGAAATCCTTTAACTGTTTCACAAACATTAAATTCAAACACAACTTATTATGCAAGATATTCGGGAACTTGTGGAAACTCTGATTGTGTTAGTACATCAGTTATCATAAAAACAAATGCAGAAATAAGTTCTGTTACTGCTGACGCAACATCTCTTTGTCCTTCAGAAACAACGCAAATAACAGCAAATGGTGTTAGTGGAACTGGAGCAACATTAACTTGGTTTACTGGTTCAGGAGGAACAGGAACAAACTTAGGCTCTAACAACCCACTTACAGTTGGTTCAGGAACTTATTATGCTAGAGTAACTGGAGAGTGTGGTCCACCTGTTGAAAAGTCAATTACAATTAACGAAAAACCGACACCAACTTGGGTAACTAACTCTGTATCACCTACAACACTCTGCGTAGGCGGGCAAGTAACGTTTAGCGCTAGCGTTTCAGGTGGTGCAGGAGGAACAATAAGTTGGGTACGTTCTACAACTTCAGGTGGTGCTGGTTCAACAGTTGCTTCTCCTTATACTGAAAATACAGCAGGAACATTTTATTATCGCCCTATATATACTGCTAATACTGCCGAATGTTATTTAGCAGACGGAACTCAAACAACTGTAAATGTAGTAGCTGACCCAACTGCTCCGAGTCTTGATGTCGCTACTCCAAGTAGTGGAACCACTGTTTGTGTTGGTGCAATAGTTAAAGCTACTTTCAACGCAGGCAGTGGAGGAACTAGTTGTGGTGATGAATATCGTTATACAACCGATGGAGGAGGAAGTTGGACAAGCTATACTCCAGGAAGTAATATTACAGCAACTTTCACTGGAACAAATGTTATTCAGATACAAACCCGCAGATTATGTTCTGGAATAGGTTGCGATGGTGATGGTGAAATTTGGGCTACTAAAGCACAATGGACAGTAGTTGCAGATCCGACATGGGTAAATAACTCAGTATCACCTACAATACTCTGCGTAGGTGGACAAGTAACATTAAATGCTAGCATTTCTGGTGGTTCAGGAGGAACAGTGAGTTGGATACGCTCTACAACTTCAGGAGATGCAGGCTCAACAGTAACTTCACCCTATACTGAAAATACAGCCGGAACTTTTTATTATCGTCCTATATATACAGCTAGTGTTGGAGGATGTAATTTAGTTGACGGTACTGAAACAATGGTAAGTGTAGTGGCTGATCCAACTGCTCCAAGCCTTGATGTAGCTACTCCAAGTAGTGGAGCAACTATTTGTATTGGCGGAGTTGTAAAAGCAACATTTACAGCTGGAAGTGGCGGCACAGGTTGTACAGATGAGTATCAATATTCTGTAGATGGTGGTAGCACATGGAATAACTATACTCCAGGAAATAATATTACTGCAACAACAATAGGCACTAATGCTGTTCAAATACGAGTTCGGCGTTCTTGCTCAGGTTTAGGTTGCGATGGAGCTGGTACAACTTGGACAGTAAAAGTTCAATGGACAGTTGTTGCGGATCCAGCATGGGGGACAAACTCAGTATCACCTACAACACTCTGCGTGGGTGGACAGGTAACATTAAATGCTAGCATTTCTGGTGGTACAGGAGGAACTTTAAGTTGGGTTCGCTCTACAACACCAGGAGGTGTAGGTTCAACAGTTACTTCACCTCATACTGAAAATACAGTTGGAACTTTTTATTATCGTCCAGTATATACTGCTAATGGTGAAGGGTGTAATTTAGCCGACGGAACAGAAACTACTGTAAATGTGATAGCTAATCCAACTTCTCCAAGCAATATTTTTGCTTCAGAAAATAATCTATGCCCTGATGCAAATATAACAATTGTGTTAAGTGCAATTGGCGGTAGTGGTGAAACTTTACGTTGGTTTAGCAATTCATGTGGAGGAAGTGAAATAGGTACTGGTAATCCTATTAACATTACTTCGCCAACAACTACAACAACTTATTATGCTCGCTGGGAAAATTCTTGTGGAGTTTCGGCGTGTGCAGAAATTACTATTAACATTATAAATACACCTATAGCACCAAATAATGCAAGCGTTGACAGAACAAATTTCTGTGCAAATGATGCTGGGAACATAGAACTGTCAGTAAACGGTGGTTCGGGCAGTAATGTATATTGGTTTACAGGTTCTTGCGGTGGAACATCTGTAGGAATTGGGAATCCACTTACAATTCCTTCACCTGAGATAACAACAACTTATTACGCTCGCTGGGAAAATTCTTGTGGTGAATCGTCATGTGTAAGTGTTATTGTAGAAGTTAACGAATTACCAACAGAACCTACACAAGCCTTAGTGGACAAACCTAACGTTTGCGTAAATGATGAAAGCAATATAGAATTATCTGTAAATGGTGGCAGTGGAAATGAAGTTCATTGGTTTACAACAGATTGTGGAGATACCCCAATTGGAACAGGCAATCCATTAACAATATCATCACCAACAGTAACAACAACATATTTTGCAAGATGGGAAAATGCTTGTGGACAAAGTTCTTGTAAATCTGTTCAAGTAATCGTTAATCCAAAACCGACTGTTTTAGTTAATTCAAATTCTCCAATTTGCGAAGGCGGAACCTTAACTTTATCTGCAACAGCAAGCGATGTAACAGATTATGAATGGGCAGGGCCAAATGACTTTACTACAAACATTCAAAATCCACAAATTTCTAATGCAACTACCGCAGCTAGTGGAACTTATACAGTAAGTGTTATTGGCAATAATACATGTACCAGTACTGCTAGTGTTGTTGTAACTGTTAATTCACTTCCAGTCGTTATAGCGTCAGATGACTGTAGTTTAGGGGTTGGTCAAGGTGTTATTAATGTAACAAATCCAACAGGAGCTAACTATCAATATAGTATTGATGGAGGAGGATTCCAAGCTTCTCCAAGTTTTGGTTCGCTAGCTAACGGGTCTTACTTAATAGTTGTTGAAAATACAAGTACAAACTGTTCTTCAGCTCCAAGTATAGTTACTGTAGATTGTGATTGTACAAATCCACCGACATTAACTTTAGCAGGAACATCTGATAATATTTGTGGTATAGCATCACCTTACACACTTAGTGATAATACATTTGGAGGTTCAGCTACAGCGGTTACCCTTAGTCATAATGGAGGTGGTAATTTGAATATTACTTCTACTACAACCAGTCCATTTGACTTTACCTATACACCGGTTGCATCTGATTTAGGTAGTACTGTTACAATAACTGTTGAAACTAATAATCCACTTGGCTCTCCATGTGCAATAGCTACAAAAACTTTTAGTTTAGCAATTTTAGAACTGCCATCTATCACAGTAATAACTTCAAATTCCCCAATTTGCGAAGGCGAGACTTTGACTTTATCTGTAACAGCAAATGATGTAACAGATTATTCATGGGCAGGTTCAGGTGGTTTTACTGCGACCATTCAAAATCCACAAATTTCTAATGCAACTATCGCAGCTAGTGGAACTTATAATGTAACTGTTACTGGCAATAATACATGTACAAATACAAGTAGTACAGAAGTAACAGTTAATCCAAATCCAGTAGTTTCAATTAGTCCTATTACAGGAACTTTGTGTCCAAATGTAGGAACACAAGAGATTACTGCAATAATAACAAGCACAACAACACCTGATTATACTTATACTTGGGATGGCGATTTAGCGTTGAGTGAAACAGTTGTAACATCTAGTTCAACTTCATTAACAGTAACTGCTACAATTCCAACAGATTGTGACAAAACTTATCAAGTTACTTTATCGGTGAGTGATGCAAATGGCTGTACCGCTAGCGCTACACCTATTAGTATTAATGTTAATGACAATGTCGCACCTGAAATTAATGGAATAATTTCAGATACAAATATTGAAGGTTGTGATTTAATCGTTGTTCCAGAAGCTGCTACTACTGTATCAGACTTGGAAGGAATGGGCTTGACAATCAGTGATGCATGTGGAGTTTCAAACTTAACAGTAAGTAGCAGTGATGATTCAGATGGCACATGCCCGATAGTAGTTGAAAGAACTTATACTGTAACCGATGCTTGTGGTAATTCATCAACAGCGAAACATATAATAAAAATAAATCAGGCAGATTTCGATATGCCATTAAATAAAGATACAACCGTATCCTGTGCATCACAGGTTACAGCACCTATATTACCAACAGTAACAGATAATTGTGGCAATGTATTGACACCAAGTGGACCAGTCATTAGTGAGATGCCAACTTGTGAAGGCGATGTAACTTATACCTATACTTATACCGATTGTGCCGGTCATTCTCATAACTGGGAATATACTTACACAATAGATATTCCAATGTTTACCATGGTATCAAATGGCGGACAAACCGTATCATGTGAATCAGATGCAGTTGAACCAACACCACCTACAATAAATGATGCCTGTGGTAATGCGATTACACCTCATCATGAATCAACAACATCCACCGTAGTTAATGGTAGTGGAACAGTAACTTATGTTTATTCCTATGCCGATTGTGCTAGTAATACTGCGGATTGGTCTTATGTTTATACCGTAACACCTGAAGGATTTACACCTGTAGCCAATGAAAGTTCTGATATACATTGTGAATCAGAAATAGTTGACCCTATATTACCTAATATAACAGTATGCGGAACAAACATAGTTTTGACTTTACAAAATAAAACAAACAATGTAGTTTCAGGATGTGGATCATATATTTACACTTATGAATATGAAGTCAATGGAGTAGATTACACGTGGACTTATACTTATAATGTAAGTCCTTTAAATTTTTCATTGCCTGACGATGGGTCTTCAACTGTATCCTGTGTATCAGAAATTACTACACCTCTGGCACCAACAGTAACAGATTATTGTGGTAATGTATTGACTCCAAGTGGACCAGACATTAGTGGTACTTATGTTGACTGTGACGGCACAGTAATTTACACTTATACTTATACTGATTGCGCAGGCAATAACAACGACTGGAAATATACTTACACAATAATGAATACAACACCTCCAGTTGTTAATACATTAGGTTTTGAAAATTCATCAACAGTATCATGTATTGATGATGTTATTGAACCTACAGCATCAATGATACCAACGGCTGTAAGTACTTGTGGAGAAATATTGACAGCAGAATTTATAGGATTTATAGATACTCCAAATCCATTGACTT
>DAONZU010000067.1:0-12065 GCA_035406965.1 Bacteroidales bacterium | reverse complement strand
ATAAAAGCAAAATATTTAGTTATGATTTTTGTTGCAATTGAGTTGGTTTTAGGTTTCTTAAATAGAAGTGGTGATAATGTCGCTCACTTTGCACATTTAGGCGGAATGTTGTTCGGACTTATATTTATTTTAGTTTGGAGAAAAAAACAATTTAATCGCTGGGATCAATGAGTTTTTTAGATGAATTGAAATATAGCTTTAAAGCTAAAAACAATTTTAATATTCTTATTTATATTAATTTAATTGTTTTTCTTTTTATTCAGTTATTTAAAGTTTTTTTGTTTCTCAACGCTAAAACAAGTCAAGAGTTTTTATACTACTTAGCTGTCCCTGCAAATATTAATAATTTAAAAACTTATCCATGGACAATAATTACTTATATGTTTACCCATGAAAGTTTTTTGCATATTTTGTTTAATCTATTAGCCTTTTATTGGTTTGGAAAACTTTTTTTGCAGTATTTGTCTCAAAAACAATTACTTGGCGTTTATATTTTAGGAGGAATATTAGGTGCAGTTTTTTATATTTTAGCATTTAATATTTTTCCTGTTTTTAACGAAATTAAAGAAATTTCTATTGCAATAGGAGCATCTGCTTCGGTTATGGCTATTGTTTTTACAGTTGCAATGCTTGCACCTAACCAAGAAATACGTTTGGCTTTTTTAGGAAATTTTAAATTAAAATACCTTGCTTTGTTTGTTGTTATATTAGATATTTTAAGTATTCCAACAGATAATGCAGGTGGTCATATTGCACATTTAGGAGGAGCTTTTTTTGGAGTAATGTTCGCTCTATTTTATCGCAAAGGAGTTGATATTACTAGTTTTCTCACTAAATTTCTTTATTGGATAAAAAACTTATTTAGTCCCCAAAAAAATATGAGAATTAAATATAAAAAATCTAAGTCAAAAACAAAATCAACATCAACAAAACGAGAAAGCGACTGGGACTATAATGCAAGAAAAAAAGCAGAACAAGAAGAAATAGATAAAATACTTGATAAAATTGCAAAATCTGGTTACGAAGCATTAACAGCAAGTGAAAAAGAAAAACTTTTTAAACAAAGCAAATGAAAAAAAAGAAAGCAAATAAAGCATTACTAATAATAAATATACTAGCAAGCATATTATTACTTGCTATTTATGGAATAGAATTTATCCCTCCATCAAAATTTTTGTTTCTTTCTCTACTTCCATTTTTATTTACAATTATTTTAATTGTAAACATAATATTTGTTTTGATTTGGATTTTTGTGAGATGGAAATATTCTTTAATTTCTTTAATAAGTATTTTGTTAGTAATTAAATATGTAGCTTTAATTTATCCTATTCAATCTTTTTTTAGCTCAAAATCTAAGGAAGCCGACTTTAAAGTAATGACTTATAATGTAATGATTTTTGGCTTGTACGATTGGGAAAATACAAATATTAGAACTGATATAATTCAACTTATCTCTGATGAAAACCCAGATGTTTTATGCTTGCAAGAAGCTTATTGGAATAATTCTAATAGTAATTTTAAAACTTTAAAAATAATTTTAGAAAACTTAAACACTAAATATGTTCACAAAGCTACTATGACAACTGCAAAAGGTGGACAAAATTTTGGGCTTGTAACAATTTCAAAGTTTCCAATTTTAAATTCTTATTCAGAAAAATTTGACAATTCTTATAATGGATTTACTTATTCTGATATTTTGATAGATGCCGATACTGTTAGAGTTTATAATGTACATCTTCAGTCTTTGGAGTTTAATCAAAGAGATTATACTGTTATAGAAAATATTTCAGAAGGGATAAATGATCTTGGGGTAAAAACTATATTAAAGAAATATTTAAAATCAATAAAAATTCGCATAAAACAAGCCGAAATTGTTAGGGGGACAATGAATGATTGTCATTATCCAATACTTGTTTGTGGCGATTTTAATGATATTCCTATTAGTTATTCTTATTTGAAACTTGCAAAAAACTTAAAAGACAGCTTTAGCGCATGTGGACGCTATCCTGGATATACTTGGGTAAATTCAAAACTTAAATTAAGAATAGATTATATTTTGTATAGCAAAGATTTTAAGTGCTGTTCTCACAAGCTTATAGAAAAAAATCTATCCGACCACTATCCTGTAATAGCAGAATTTAGATTTGCAAAAAATGACAAACAATAGATTTTGTTTGACTTATACCGAAACTACTTCCTTAACTTGCGGAACGTCTTTTTTAAGTTTATCTTCAACACCAAGTTTTAGAGTTTGAATACTAAATGGGCAAGAGCCACAAGCACCCAATAGTTTTACTTTAACAATATAATCTGGTGTAACTTCAATTAAACTAATGTCGCCACCGTCTGCTTGTAAATATGGTCTAACTTCGTCTATTGATTTTTCTATTTTTTTGATAATTTCGTCCATGATATTTTATTTTTTAATTATTCATTATTACTTGTTGAGTGGGTGGTAAGTCTGCATTTCTTTTTTCAACAGCTTTTACAAAATTGTCTGCTAAATTTGCAAAAGCTTTACCAATAACAGAGCTAAACTCTAAAGCTGCAGGAGTACCTTTATCACCACTTTCGCATACTGATTGAACTAAAGGAATTTGTCCAAGCATTTCACTATTTACTTCTTTAGCAAGTTTTTCTACACCGCCTTTTCCAAAAATATAATATTTATTTTCAGGAAGTTCGGCAGGAGTAAACCAAGCCATATTTTCAACTAAACCAAGAACTGGAACTTCTATAGCACTTGCATTAAACATTGCAACACCTTTGCGAGCATCGGCAATAGCAACTTCTTGAGGAGTACTTACAATTACAGCACCTGTAACTGCAACTGATTGTACAAGAGTTAAATGAATATCGCTAGTTCCGGGAGGAAGATCAAACAATAAATAATCTAATTCGCCCCATTTTGTTTGCTCAATCATTTGTTTTAAAGCACCACCTGCCATAGGTCCACGCCAAATAGTTGCTTCTTTTGGGCTTACAAAAAATCCTATCGACAATAATTTAATTCCATATTTTTCGATTGGAATAATATATTCTTTACCGTCTTCTTCATATCCACTAGGTCTTGCATCTTCGGCACCAAACATTTTTGGAATACTTGGTCCAAAAATATCAGCATCTAAAACAGCAACTTTAAAACCTTTTTGAGCTAAAGCAATTGCTAAGTTTACAGCAACTGTAGATTTACCAACGCCACCTTTACCACTGGCAATAGCAATAATATTTTTAACTTCTGATAATCCAGCTGAAATGCTAGAAGGATCTTTTACTTTTTTCTTTACCTTTGTTGTGATATTTACAATTAAATCTGTTCCAAATTCAGCTTCTAAAGCAGATTTTATAGCTCTTTTAATGGAGTTTATAAATGGATCTGTAGATTTAAAAAAACTTATTGTTAAATCAACCGAATTGTCAGTTAATTCTATCCCTTCTAAAATGCCTGAACTAACAATGTCTTTCCCTGTTTCGGGGTGTAATACCGTTGTTAGAACTTGTTCAATGTTTTCTTTATTTCTTTTCATATTTAAAATTAACTATTATACTAGTAACAAAATTGTTTACTACTTGTTCTTTTAGAGTACAAACTTACAAATTAAAAAATAAAAAAGCTATAGTTTTTTATGACATTATACAGGATTGAAAACTATAAACTCCAGTAGGTTAAATTTTTAATTTTATTTCTATAAATACCTTTAATATCAATTAAAACGCCATTGTCAACTAAAAGATTAGCAAAATCTTTTTCTTCTAAGTTTAAATATGGTTTGTGATTTACTGCAACTATTACAGCAGTATATTTGCCTTTAGGTTCCTTTATCATATCAACATTGTACTCATGTTTCACTTCTTTAGGTTTTGCAAATGCATCAACGACATCAACTGTAATATTATATTTTTGTAGTTCTTCAATAATATCTATTACTCTTGAATTTCTTATATCGCTAACATTTTCTTTAAATGTTATACCCATTAGTAAAATTTTTGCAGTAGTAATTTCTTTTTTGTTAGCAATAATTAGTTTTACGGCTTTATCAGCAACATATGGTCCCATGCTATCATTTAAAGATCGTCCTGAATCTATCATTTCTGCATGATACCCTAACTGTTTGGCTTTATGTAACAAATAATAAGGATCTACTCCAATACAATGTCCACCAACTAATCCAGGAGTAAAGTTTAAGAAATTCCATTTAGTTTTAGCAGCTTCTAACACTTCAAAAGTATTAATTCCAATTTTATCAAAAATTATTGATAATTCGTTCATTAAAGCAATGTTTACATCTCGTTGAGTATTTTCAATAATTTTAGCAGCTTCAGCAACTTTTATAGAGCTAGCTCTGTGAACACCAGCTTTAATAATTATTTCATACACTTTTGCAATTTCTTCGGCAGACTCGGCATCGCAACCTGAAGTGATTTTTACGATATTTGGAAGTGTGTGTTGTTTGTCGCCTGGGTTAATTCTTTCTGGAGAAAAGCCAACTTTAAAATCTTTTTTAAACTTTAATCCCGACATTTCTTCTAAAATAGGTACACAATCTTCTTCTGTGCAACCAGGATAAACAGTTGACTCAAAAACAACATAATCTCCTTTTTTTAAAATTTTGCCTACTGTTTTAGATGCACTTAAAATAGGACGTAAATCAGGTAGTTTGTGCTCATCAATAGGTGTAGGAACAGCAACAATGTGAAAATGACACTCTCTTAAATCCTCTGGGTTGGCTGTAAATAAAATATCAGCATTTTCAAAAGCCTCTTTATCTAACTCATTAGATGGGTCGATTTTGTTTTTCATCAGTTCTATGCGTTCTGGTTTAATATCATAACCAACAACTTTAACGAACTTAGCAAATTCAAGTGCAATTGGTAAGCCAACATAGCCTAAGCCAATAACTGATATTTTTTTCTCTTTTTTTAAAATTGATTTGAACATAATAAAATTCCTTTATTATTATATTTTTAATAAGTTTATTTCTTTAACAATGGATGGTAATCACCAGTAATTCCTATGGGTGTAGCATTCCTAATATTAAATACTGTTTGAATTGAAGGCTTGGCTTCTTTAAGACCAAATCCTTTACCACTTAAAATATGACGATAACTTTCTGTATGTAAATCTGTAAAACCATCAGAAAATTCTATTTCTTCGTTTTCCATTTTAATAGAACGATAAGTACGTTGTCCTTTAGATTTAATTTCGTCTGGCAACATGTTTTCATCAATAGAAAGCACCCATCTTACTCTTGCTCTTTCTAATTCGAGATAGCCAGCAGCTTTATCTTTTTCACTTACATGTACTACACTTGATTTAACTTCTCCAAAAATCCATGAAAGCATATCGAAGAAATGAATTCCAATATTTGTTGCTATACCACCAGATTTTTGAATATCGCCTTTCCACGAATAATGATACCATTTTCCACGACTTGTAATGTAAGCCAAATCAATATCGTAAATTTTATCTTTTGGACCATTTTCTATCTTTTCTTTAAGATTTTTTATTGACTGATGTAATCTTAATTGAAGAATGTTGTAAATTTTTTTGCCAGATTCTTTTTCAATTTCAGCTAAGGCATCAATATTCCAAGGGTTTAAAACCAAAGGTTTTTCACAAATAGCATGGGCTTGGTTTCTTAAAGCAAATCTAATATGGGAGTCGTGCAAATAATTTGGAGAACAAATACTTACATAGTCAATTTTTTTATCTGTACGGGATAGTTTGTAAACGTGCCTGTCGAAACGCTCAAATTCATGAAAAAAATCTGCATTAGGAAAATGTGCATCTAAAAAGCCAACACTATCAAAAGGGTCTAAACATGCAACAAGTTCGTTTCCAGTTTCTTTTATTGCTTTTACGTGTCTTATTGCAATATAACCTCCAACACCAACTAATGCGAAATTCAAATTTGACATATTGATTATAATTTTTTTACGGAATTGTTAATAAGTTGATACTTCTCACCACTTTCAGGGCAAGTTGCAAAGCCATTTTTGTCGAAATTTAGTTTATGTCCATATTCACTCATCCAACCAGTTTGTCGAGCAGGATTTCCAACAACTAAAGCATAGTCAGGAACTGCTTTTGTAACTACCGCACCAGCTCCAATAAAAGCATATCTACCAATATCGTGTCCGCAAACTATTGTGGCATTTGCACCAATACTTGCTCCTTTTTTTACCTTAGTTTTTAAGTAGGAATCTCTTCTAACAATTGCACTTCTTGGATTTATTATATTTGTAAAAACCATTGAAGGACCTAAAAAAACATCGTCTTCGCAACTAACTCCTGTGTAAATAGAAACATTGTTTTGCACTTTTACATTATTGCCTAAAACTACATCTGGCGAAACCACAACATTTTGACCAATATTGCAGTTTTCTCCAATTCTACAATTTGACATAATATGCGAAAAATGCCATATTTTAGTGCCTTTTCCTATAATGCAGCCTTCATCAATTACTGCCGTTTCGTGTGCGAAATAATCCTGTTTCATATTTTTTACAAAAATAATTAATAATCTATAAAATCGAAAAAAATATAAATAAAAGTTTTTATTCTATAAATTTGTTCGATATTGGATCCCACTCAATTTCATGACTCCAGTTTGCTCTGATTTCATATTCTGAAGGCAAAAAATAAACTTTTTCTGCATGTTGGTTTTTAATATAATTCCCAGTGTCCCATCTGCCGTTTTGATTTGAGTCTAAAATTACTTTTACCTTATATTTCCCTGCTTTTAAAAATTCAAAAACAACTTCTTTATTCTCTTCTGAACTTTCAGCAACTACTTTTTCGTTTTGTATCATTTGCACAAGATAGTTTGTATTGGCTTCGGGAAATATTATTTTAAAATTACCATATTCACTACTCGAAGCAGTTTGAAACTTCAAAGTGTCAACAAGGTTAGGTTCATTATAAATATTTTTAAGAAATGCCGAATCTGCTAATAATCTATATTCAGACTTTTCTAATAAATCGGATTTTAGTGCTAAAATTAGCGGATTTATGCTGTCTTTTTCTAATTTAAAATCTGTTTTAATATATTCGTTTTCTGAAATTAGTTCTAATTTTAGTTTGCTTGGGTCAAATTCACTAATTGGAAATTCTGTTTTAATTTCTAAATCTAAATGAGGCTCTTTAGTCTTTGGTATGGAAAGTTTAACAATATTGTCTTCTAATTTTTTGTCAACAGATCTTAAAAATAAACTGTCGGTAACAATATTGATAGATGATTCAAAATCAGGATAATTGCAAATTATCTGCATTCTTGATGAATCAATTATTTCTTTTTTTGTTAAAAAAACTTGTAAGGTGTCAAGACTTTTACTCATTTTTAAAATTGCATTTTCATCGCCTATTACATTGATTTCAAAATTGTCGTGTTGTGGTTTGTTAAAAACAATTTCTACCAATCTTGGATTAATTCTTTTGCTTGATTTTATAAATTGAGTTTGATTATCTTCTTTAAAAATTAAAAGTTCTAAATTTGTTGGTTTATTAATTGTTTTGGCAGCTGTAGTATCTGTTTTTGCAATTAATTTAACACTAGGTTGTATTGTTGTGTCTAAAAATGCAATGCTTTCTTCAGGAAGGTCGAAGAGGTAATTGTAATTATTGTCGATTAGTGCATAAATTTTATATTCGTTTTCCTTGACAAAAGGGATTAAAAATTTTCCATTTTGGTCAGTTTTTGTGATATACGAAGGTTGAGATTTTATTATTGCAGAGTCACTTAAATCAGAATATAATGAAACCCAAGCATCTTTTACAGGTTTTCTGTCGAAAGCATCTAAAACTACACCGCCACATAACAAAGAGTCTATCTTATCTCCAGTTGAAAATGCAAAAACAAAAGAATTAAGCACATTATTTTCATTATTATCGGCAATGGCATCATTAAAATTTAAAGTGTAAGTTGTGTTTTCTTCTAACTCATTAGATTTTAGCTTTATTAAAACTCCTTTTCTTTTAATTGTAACTACAGGTTTTGTTGGCATTGGTGGTGAAACAATTAATTTTTGATTTACATTATTTAACCTGATATATTCATCAAATTGAATAAGAATTTTGTCAGAATTAAAATTTGTTGAGCCGTTTTGGGGTTCTGATTTTACAAATTTTGGTGGGCTGGTGTCTTTAGGTCCACCAGAAATTGCTATTTGCTTGGCACAAGAAGCAATTGTTAAAATAATGTATATTGCAAAAATAAATGATATTAAATTAAATCTTTTCATTAAAAGCAATTTGATTTAAAATGCAAATTTATTATTAAAATTTAATATTTGTTGTAAAACCATTTTAAAATACTATTTCCAAAAGTTTCAGTTTTAAATTCCAATTTTTCAAAAATAGGAGCAGGCACGCCTTTTTCAAAAATATGATCGCCAACAAACACCCTTGCTTCGTCCCATATATTCAAATCAATAAATGATTGTAAGGTTTGTGTGCCACCTTCAACAACAAGCGACAAAATGTTAAAATCATATAAATTTTCTAAAATTTGAGGTATTATATTTTTAGAAAAATCAATTTTCAAGTAAGTAATATTGTTGATAATCAAGGTTGTGTGGGAGTTGAAAATAATTGTTTCGGCTTCTTTATTAAAAATATTGAAATCTTTAGATAATGTTAGATTTTTATCAATGCTTATGCGTGTTGGATTTTTCCCTTTCCACAGCCTGCTAGTAAGTTGTGGATTGTCTAATAAAACTGTATTTGTGCCAACTAAAAACGCATCTTCTTCTGTTCGCCATTTATGAACAAGAGTTTTACATTCATCATTTGTTATCCAAAATGCTTTGGCTTTGTCGGAAGGCGTTCTTACAAAATCAATATAGCCATCTTTTGTTTCTGCCCATTTTAAAATTATATAAGGTCGCTTTTTTTGATGAAAAGTAAAAAATCTTTTATTCAAATCAATACATTTGTTTTCGAGTACACCTGTAATTATTTCTCTGTTAGCAGTTTTAAGAATTTCAATTCCTTTTCCAGCGACTTTTTCATGTGGGTCGATAGTGCCAATTACAATTTTTGGAATATTTTTTTCTACTATTAAATTTGCACAAGCAGGAGTTTTCCCAACATGAGAACAAGGCTCTAAAGAAACATAAATAGTTGACTTGCTTAATAAAGATTTATCTCTTACAGAATTAATCGCATTTACTTCAGCATGAGCTTCGCCATATTTTCTGTGATAGCCTTCTCCAATAATCTTGCCCTCGTGTACTATTACGCTTCCTACCATTGGGTTGGGCGAAACTGAGCCTAAACCTTTTTGAGCAAGGTCAAGGCATCTTTGCATAAATATTTCATCAATACTATTCATAGTTGCAAAGATATGGTTTAGAAATTAAAAAAGATAATTTTTTGTTATTTTTAAAAATTTAAACTCTAAGTATAAATACGTATTTTTTTAAACTTGTTGATATAATTATTGTCAAAAAAGTTTAAAATGGTAGTTATTTTTCTATATTCGCAACTTATTAATAATAATTATTTAGTATTATGAGAAAAGTTTTACTTATTGTTTTTATTATTGTTACCACTTCTTTTGCTCTGTTTTCACAAACTGTTTTATTATCTGGAAAAGTTGTTGATGCCGAAAATAATGAAGGACTTTTTGGAGTAAATATTACAATTAATCATGCAGAACAGATACTTGGTAGTAAGCAACAATTAGGGACTTCAACAGATTTTGACGGCAATTATAAAATTGCATTATATCCTGGCGATTATATTGTTAAATTTGCTTTTATCGGATTTGAAGAAGTAACAAAAGAAGTAGAATTACTTGTTGGGAAACCAGTAGTTTTAGATATAAATTTATCGCCTACAGCAGAAATTATTGATGAAGTAGTTGTGAGTGCTGGTAAGTTTGAACAAAAACTATCAGACGTTACCGTTTCTATGGAAGTTTTAAAACCAAAAATGATAGAAAGTAATAACACCACTCGTTTAGACCATGCTCTTAATATGGTTCCTGGTGTTGACGTTAATGATGGTCAGGCAAGTATTAGAGCAAGTACAGGCTGGAGTTATGGAGCAGGAAGTCGTGTAATTGTTTTAATGGACGATTTACCTATAATGTCAGCTGATGTTGGAGATGTGAAATGGCATTATGTACCTTTAGAAAATGTGTCTCAAGTTGAAGTTGTGAAAGGTGCAAGTTCAGCATTATTTGGCTCATCAGCTCTTGGAGGAGTTATAAATGTAAGATCTGCATATCCCACAAACAAACCTGTTACTAAAGTGTCTTACTTTAATGGTATTTATGGAAATCCTAGAGATTTTCGCCAAAAATGGTGGGGAAAAGAATTCTTTGCAAATAACAACTCTCCTTTAAAAATTCCTTTGCGTGAAGAGCTTTTTTATTTTGTGCGAAATCCTATGTATGCGGGTTTAAGTTTTCATCATGCTCAACAATTTGACAATTTAGATTTATCATTAGGTGGAAATCATCATATCGATGAAGGATATAGAGAAGCTGAATACGAACGCCGTAGCCGATTTAATGCAAATTTAAGATATAGGGCTAAAAAAGTTCAAGGATTGGCTGTAGGAGTAAATACAAACTTTATGGCGGTTGATATAAGCGACTTTTTTATGTGGAAAGCAGATACTAATGCTTACCAAGCAAATCCAGGATTAGGAACAACTGCACCAACACAAGGTTTTAGAATGAATCTAGACCCTTATGTTAATTATTATAGACCAAATGGAGATAAATTTAGTTTGAGAACACGCTATTTTTTAACCGAAAATGTTATTCCTTCAGATACAATGAAAAACTCTAAAGGATACACTTATTATGGAGAGTTTCAATATCAAACAGTACTTGCTGAAAAATGGAATTTAGCAGCAGGAATTGTAAATTCATACTCAAATGTTTACTCCAATATGTTTGGCGACCATTTTAGCAATAATTTATCTCTATATACACATGTTGACGTTACTTTTGGAAGATTGAAACTTTCGGGTGGATTGAGAGGAGAGTACTTTGTTTTGGATTCCACTCAAACCGAATCTTTGTTTGATATAAAACTTGGTAAGGAACGCTTAGAAATCCCATTTAGACCAGTATTTAGAACAGGGGTAAACTATTCGGTTACAGACCAAACTTTTATACGGGCTTCATTCGGACAAGGTTATCGTTTCCCGTCAATAGCAGAAAAATATACTGCAACATCATTAGGAATGGTAAATGTTTTGCCTAATCCAAGATTGTTGCCAGAAACAGGCTGGAGTACAGAATTAGGAATAAAGCAAGGATATAAATTTGGTAAATGGCGAGGTTTTGCCGACTTAGCTTTATTTAATCAAGATATAAATAATATGATGGAATTTACCTTCGGTGTGTTTAATCCAGTAACATATATGCCTTTCCAACCTACAGATACTGTTATTCCAGTATTTGCTTTTCAATCACAAAATTATGGAGATGTTAGAATTACAGGAGCAGATTTGTCGGCAAGTATTGCTGGTAAAGTGGGCAATTATATGATTATGGGAATGGTGGGATATACTTATACTTATCCAGTACCAAAATTTGGAGCAGACACTACAGCTTCTAGTCTATCGCCAATTTTAAAATATAGAAATAGACATTCTATAAAAGCAGATATAGGAGTAGAAACTAAACGTATTACTTTTGGTGCAAATATTATTTGGCGTAGTGCTATGGAAAATGTTGACAGACTGTTCTGCGACGAAAGAGATCCCGCAACGGTAAATCTTACTGATATAGCTTTTTATCAATTTTTTAGCCAAACAATTTTACCAGGATATTGGAATTATAGAATTGAAAATGCAAAAAAGAATTATTTTAATATAGACCTAAGATTCGGATTTAATTTCAATAAATATTTAAGTGCTAATTTTATTGTGAAAAATTTATTAAATGCTGAATATGTCGGAAGACCTGGAGATATGCATGCTCCACGTAGATACGAAATATTAATAAGTGCTCATTTTTAATTATTGTAAAACTTTTAATTTAAAATATTACCTTAAATCCGCAACTAAAAATAATTATTGCAATTTTAGATAAAATTATTTTGTT
>DAONZU010000066.1:0-12110 GCA_035406965.1 Bacteroidales bacterium | reverse complement strand
TTTTACAAGACACATTTTTTAATAATACCCAGACACACAAAATAAGGGTGGTATCAATTTTAATTTATTGTACCACACCAAATCAGAAAAATTGATATTGTATTTTAGAAAATACAAAATATTAGTAAAATTGTATTTTCAAGAATACAATTTGGTAAAATTTAGTATAGAAAACCAAATAACCAAAGTGGAATTTCGTTGCGAAAACCAACAGTTATCCCATCAAGTGCAAGAAAAGCATTATTCAAATCTTTAATTTGCTTTGTTGATTTGTTTTTGCCACCTATTTCAAAATAAAATTTATCATCAATGCAAAAGTCAGTGTGTTTTGCGTAGCTTACTTTATGTTTTTGTTGCAATTGATTGAAGAAAAAAGTTTCTCGTAAATTGCCAACTTCAGGATTTTGTGCTAGTGCATAACTGTAATTGGTATTTTGTAAATAGATTTTTTCTGGTTTAACCATTTGTCGCATACCTGTAGCTTTTTGTTCGAGAAATAAAACACAATGAGCTTTTGCGAGAAGTTGCAAATAATTCATCAAACTTACACGCGTAACATCAACAGTTTGGCTTAATTGTGAAATATTGGGCGTAAAAGGAACCATTTCTGAAAGTATGTAAAATAGCTTTTTTATTCGGTTAATTGAGTAAAAATCAATGTTTTCAACGTTTGGTAAATCGCTTTCAATTATTGTATTAAATGTTTGCAAAACACGTTCTCCGTAACCTGCAATATCTTCCTGATAATAAGGATAATATCCATATTTAAGGTATTTCTGAAAAGCAGGTAGAACTGTTATTTTTTTGTTTAGTTTTTGTGCTATAGAAACATGATTTTCAAGAATATCTTCTAAAGCAAATGATTTTTGTGTTTTTTTAAGCAATCCTTCATAAATTAGGAACTCCCGAAACGACAATCCAAACAGTTGATAATGTCTTACACGGCGGCTTAAATCTGCATCAGCTTTAAATATTTGCAACATTGATGAACCTGTAAAAACAATTTTAAGTTTAGGAAAATCATCGTATATGTTTTTAATTTCTTGTGCCCAAGTGGGATATTTATGCACTTCATCAAGATATAACTCTCGTCCACCATGTGAATAAAAATCATCTGCAAGCGAATACAACTTGTTGGTCGTAAAGTAGATATTGTCCAAACTTACAAACAGAACATTTTCGGGATTAGTGCCATATCTTTTTTTTATATGTTGCAAAAGCATTGTCGTCTTACCAGTTCCTCGTGCACCTGTAATGGCAATTAAGCGATTTTTCCAATTAATTTGATTTTTTAGATAACGTTCAAAACGCATATCTATTTCTTCTAACTTACGATAAAATGCTGAAAATAATTGTTCCATATCCAAATGTTATTTTTTGCAAATATACAAAATGTATTTTAGAAAATACAAAATATTATTAAAATTGTATTCTTGAGAATACAACCACGTTTGCTCGGATTTATTACACAACCCGCTTCGGATTTTCCTGCACAACCTCGCTCGCTCGGATTTGTAATCCGAGTGTAACATTACCAAGCACTCGGATTACAAATCCGAGCGAGCGTCATGGGTGTTGGAGCGAGCATCAGGAGTGTTGGAGCGAGCATCAGGAGTGTTGGAGCGAGCAATAGTGGTGATAGTAGCGAGCTGGTGTGGTTTGTCCGTAGGACAAAACAAGACCATCAAAAGTTTGTCCGTAGGACAACATGTGATTAACCGTAGGCGCAGCCTGCGGTAGTTGACCTCTCAAAAGCCTTGCCCGCAAGGGCAACACAATGACTCAGTTAAAAGTTTGTAAAGTTAAAAGTTTGTAAATAAAGCCGAACAGAAAACCACTTTTAACTTTTAACTGATTTTCACTATACAAATTTAATTTATTATACAATACCAAATCAGAAAAATTAGTATTGTATTTTAGAAAATACAAAATATTATTAAAATTGTATTCTTGAAAATACAATTCCGCTGTTTCGGCTTTGCTCAACAAGCGGTTGTTACTGGGCGTTGAGCTACTGGGCGTTGAGCGGAGCCGAAACGCCCAATGAATAAGCGCATTACAAGCATCAAAAACAACTTAAAAAGAATGAATAAACCTGCTGTTAGAGCTTTTATTTTGCTTATTTAAAGTATTTATATAATCATAAATGCTTTCTGCTTTAATATCTTTTGCAAGGATAATATTTTCATTATCTAATAAAAATATTCGTGGAGTTTTATATGTACCGTAATATTTTTCAAAATTTGTTTCGTTTTTAGGGTCGTGAACATTTATCCACTCAATAGCATTTTCTTCAATAAATTCTTGCCATTCGTCATTTTCAGAATTTATTAAAACAGCATAAATTTCCACATCTAATTCTCGTAGTTTGTAATAACTTGATTGCAAAATAAAAGCAGTTTCGTTGCAAATATCGCAGTCGGGTTCCCAAAATAAAAGAAGTTTATATTTATTTGGCATTTTATGAATGGAGTGAAAATTACCATTAATATCAGGCAGGTTTAAATCTTTAGCAACAGAACCAATTAAATTGTATTGTATAGCTTCTATTCTAAATTTCATAATTGAAAAAGCTCGTTCATCAAGCCATTGAGGAGGATTTGCTAAAAAATAAGTTCTGTAAACATAAACCAATAATCTTTCTAAACGTAAATCTTTTGGGTTTTCGTAACGAGAAATTAAATACGACAAAATATATTGATTAAAATTAATATCGTTTTTTGTTTTGTGAACTAATGTATCAACATCTGCAAAAGCAGTTTCTATATTATTAGCTTTGGTATCTAAAAAGTAAAAACAATAATCTTCAAGAAGTTTGTGAAAAACAAATGCAGGAGTGTTTAATAATCCAGATTCTGAAAAATCAACTCTATCCAACAAATGAGTTTTGTAATAATCAAAATGTTTTTGAGGATTAGTATAAACCAAGACAGAAATGGAATCTGGAACTTCAAAACCTTCTAAAATAGCGAGAATTTTATTTAGAAACTTTTCAGGATTTGTTTGACTTCTATATTTTTTATAAACGTTTTGTTGTAAGAGATTTAAGCTATCTATTTCTTTTTTTATGAAGGGAATAGTATCTGGCTGAAAATTTTTATAAAATTCTGATTGTACTTCAAGTTGAGTACGGATTTTATTGATTTTAGCAATTTCCTTTTGCATATTTACAAAAAGGGAATATTCTTCATCACCCTTAATTTGCATGTCGCCCAAAATATTGTACATATTAGTTTTAATACTAAAATCTTGAACTTCATCAATAATAAAATCAAAACGAGTTTGTGGCGGAATTACAACAAAATACACTCCATGTTCAAGTTTTTCGGGAGATTTAAAATTTACAAAATTGTTTTTTACAGGAAGTGAGTCAATTATTTCAAAATCAGGTCCTCTATGTTTGCCAAAAAACACATAATATTCAGGGCAGTTTTCTATTTCAATTTTTATGTCGTAAGCTCTGATTTCGTTTACGAAAAACAATACTAAAAAACTTATTAATATGTATTTTACTTTCACAGTTTTTGTTTTAGCTTACTGTTCAGATTTTTTTTTCACAAATTCAATTAAACTTTTAATATTATCAACGCCTATACGTTTTCCAATAATTATTTTTTCTCTATCTAAAACATATATAACAGGAGTGCTATAAATATCATAAAAATCTCTAAATTTAGAATGAGGATAAGGTCCGTCCCAAACGTTGTACCAGCCATCTTCGTATAGATTTTTTTCTTCAACAAAAGTTTTCCATTCTTCTTTGTCGTATTGTGTGTAAAGTGCAAAAATTTTCACATTCAAGTCTTTTAAACTATCTCTGTAATGTTCCATTAATTTGGGGACTTCTTTTTTACAATGTCCACAATGTGGTTCGTAAAATACTAAGACAGTATAGTCTGCATCAACTTGATGTAGTGAAATGTATTTATCGTCGATAGTTTGCATGCGAACAAGGTCAGTAGCAGTGTTTCCAAGTTTTGTAGGTGTAATTTTATTTACTCTTTCAATTATTTTCTCCAAATATTCTTCACTAGCCCACTTTGCTTTTCCACTTAAATACCAGTCTTCGGCTATAGCAACAAATACGGCATCATATCCCATTATTGATGAAGATTCAAAATAGTTTAATAAATGTGAAGCCATATATTGAAACATTAGAGAGTCTCCAGCTTCATAAGTTGTTTGTATTATATTACGAGATTCTGGAATCATAGAATCGGCAACAGGAACAACCATTTTGTCGAAATAATAGTCTAATTTACTTTCAAAAATTGGAGTTCTAAGCAAACCTCTTTCTGCCCAATCTATATTGTCCCAATAGTGAGCTTTGTAAAATTTATATGCAAATTGAGGGTCAATTTCGTTTCCATCTTCATCTTTTGGAGATTCAGGAACTTCAGGATCCATCATAGAAAGTAATATTTTTTCAAATAAAGTATTTGGATTTTTCTTAATTAAATCATTCATAAAGGAAATTCTTTCATTATTTAGCTTAGTAAATTCTTCGGAAATTTTCTTTTGTTCGTCAGGATTATCTTTTGCTGCTTCGTATTTAGGCATAAGCTCAGCTCTTCTATTTTGAATATCAACCATTTTTCGCTGATAGTCCATAAAAGCTTGGTTCTCTTTATCGCCTTTAACTTTCATTGTTTGCAAAAAGTTTGTAGTGTCGGTTTCTAAAGAAAATTTACTGCTATTACCTATCAAAAGCTCAAAGTATGTCATTCCGCGTGATGGTAAAACAACTATATAAATTCCTCTTTCTAGTTTTTTATCTCCAGTAAAAACTACATTTCCTTTGGAATCAACTTTAGCTGTGTCAACAACATATTTTTTATCTCCAAAATGATGTCCTAGATACGCAACAGTATCACTTACTCCATTAATTTTAATTTTAATTTCATAGCTTTGAGCTGATAATAAAAAACTAATAAAAAATCCTAATACTAATAATCCAATCTTTTTCATATCATAAATAATTAAGTTATTTTCCACAAATTTACAAATAATATGACAAAATATGTTCAAATACTTTGCCAATCAATTAATATTTTAACAAAAAATTAAGAAGTCATGCTTAGAAATTATTGAGCAAACTTCTACGTTTAATGAATTTCAAGTCATTTAGCGTCTCTTTTTTTAAAAGACTATGGTTTTTGTTGTTCAGATTGTTTTTTGATAAAATCAATAAAGCCTCTAATATCCTCAGCATTTAAACGTTTCGCGATAATTTTTTTCTCTTTGTCAACAAGATATATAAGAGGAGTGCTATACATATCGTAAAAATCTCTAAAATTTGAATGAGGATAAGGTCCGTCCCAAACATTGTACCAGCCATCTTCATAAAGATTTTTTTCATCAACAAAAGTTTTCCATTCTTCTTTATCGTATTGCGTATAAAGTGCAAAAACTTTAACATTCAAATCTTTTAAGCTATCTCTGTAATGTTGCATTAATTTTGGCACTTCTTTTTTGCAATGTCCGCAATGTGGTTCATAAAAAACTAAGACTGTATAGTCAGCATCAATTTGGTGCAATGAAATATATTTGTCGTCAAGAGTTTGCATGCGAGTTAGGTCAGTAGCAATATTTCCGAGTTTTGTAGGTGTAATTTTATTAACTCTTTCGATTATTTTTCCCAAATATTCTTTACTTACCCAATTAGCTTTTCCACTTATATACCAATCCTCAGCTATGGCAACAAACACAGCGTCAAATCCCATTATTGATGATAGTTGAAAATAATCGAATAAATGTGAAAGTGTATATCTAAACATTATGGAATCACCAGCTTCGTAAGCTTTTGTTATGATATTGCGAGACTCTATAATCATAGAATCGGCAGTAGGAGCAACCACTTTGTCGAAATAATAGTCTAATTTATTTTCAAAAATTGGTGTTCTAAGCAAACCTCTTTCCGTCCAATCTATATTGTCCCAATAGTGAGCTTTGTAAAATTTATAGCCAAAATAAGGGTCGATTTCGTTCCCATCTTCATCTTTTAGAGATTCAGGAACTTCAGGCTCCATCATAGAAAGTAATATTTTTTCAAATAAAGTATTTGGATTTTTCTTAATAAAATCATTCATAAATGAAATTCTTTCATTATTTAGCTTAGTAAATTCTTCAGAAATTTTCTTTTGTTCATCAGGATTATCTTTTGCAGCTTCATATATGTCCATAAGCTCAGTCCTTCTATTTTGAATATCAACCATTTTACGCTGATAGTCCATGAAAGCTTGATTTTCTTTATCGCCTTTAACTTTCATTGTTTGCAAAAAGTTTGTAGTGTCGGTTTCTAAAGAAAATTTACTGCTATTACCTATCAAAAGTTCAAAGTAAGTCATTCCACGTGATGGTAAAATAACTATATAAATTCCTCTTTCTAGTGTTTTGTCTCCAGTAAAAACAACATTTCCTTTTGAATCAACTTTAGCGGTGTCAACAACGTATTTTTCATCTCCAAAATGATGACCTAAATACACAACTGTGTCGCTTACTCCATTAATCTTAATTTTAATTTCATAATTTTGAGCTGACAACAAAAAACTAATAAAAAATCCTAATACTAATAATATAATCTTTTTCATCTTATGAACAATTAACTTTTATTTTACAAATATACAATACATATGACAAAATATATTCAAATAATTTGCGAACAATCATTTTTTATCAAAAACTAAAGAACTTATACTTAAAAATTATCGAACCAGCTTCTACGTTTAGCTAATTTTAAGTCTTTTAGCATGTCGGCTTTAACGTTTATTTGGAACATATAAGATTTATGTTGTCCAAATGGAACTAAATGCAGGCTGGCTTCCCAACAGTGCAAATCTCTATATATATCAATAGTTGTTGGCGTAACTTTATTTTTTTCAAAATCATAACCTGTATTAAAGCTTATTTTCCATTTAGGAGTTAAATTAAAATCTCCAAAAACATTTAGTGTTTGTGTTGTTCTAGATTCAAAATATGGTTTTGCATATCTAAGGCTATAGCTTATTCTCACATTCCAAGGGATATTAAAGTCAACATAATCATT
Source organism: Bacteroidales bacterium (assembly GCA_035406965.1). Classification (GTDB taxonomy): domain Bacteria; phylum Bacteroidota; class Bacteroidia; order Bacteroidales; family ML635J-15; genus Bact-19. The sequence goes on along the minus strand of DAONZU010000066.1, from coordinate 5,065 downwards.
TGGATAACCATACAAAACATTATAAGGATCTTTGTCTTGTGATACAGGTGCTTTAGATTCTCCAACTTTTGAATTTAGAGAAACGCTAGCAGAAAAATTTAATGTTGTTAATCTTAAAAATTGTTTGTTTATATTTTTAGCAAGTTTATTTATTCTCACACCGCTACCGCCATATGCATCTTCAACAACAGCATAGGGGTCTAGATTAGCATTAAAGTTGAGGTCAAGAAGTTTTACTCTAGTTCTAGCCGAAACAGCAATAGGCGACCAATTTAGGCTATCTGCCATAATATTATAGCTCGATGATAGATTAAAACTTTCTAGGAGTTTAACTTTTTGGTCAGCTTTTGTAGTGTCTTTGCTGTTTCTTACTTTCATTTCAAGATTATTGCCTAAATTAATGTTAAAACTTCCTGCTCCGCCTCTTGCTGGCGCTCCATAAGGCAATCCTTCAAAGCGAGAATAATAATAACTTACAGTGTCGTATTGTCCTGTTGTTCCATTATATTGAATTCTGTAATAATCGTCGTAGTATTTATATTTAGGTTTTCCAAAATCTGGAGCATAACTAAAGCTAATAGCTGGCGATAAAACATGACGTAAGGCTTTTAGTTTTCCTCGTTTAAAATTAAAAGTTCCGTATAATTGAGTTGACCAATTTAAACTAGCCGAATAATCCCAAACTCTCGAAAAACCAGAATTATAGTTTGAATTGAGAAAACCTATAGTGTCGCTCTCGTTTTCAAAATCCCAAAATTTATACATATCTTTAAAATACCAACGCTCATTATAATTAAAAGTAGGAGTAATAGTTGTGTATTTTAAAAATTTTGCAGAAGTGCTAATCGGTATTTTATGAGAAATACCATTAATCATATCATCAAAATTTATGTCAAAAAATGTTGTATCTGTAGTGTTGATTTTATTTGTAAGGTTCATAGAATAAGCTATCCCTATTTTTTCATAAATTTTACTTTCACCAACTTTTACTTTACGTTTAAAAGGGTAAATTCTATTCATATTAAATGACAAGTCAGGAGCTGTTAGAGTTATAGCTTTAGTATTGTTGTTTTGGTTATGTCTTATAGCGGCAGTTAAACTGAATGGAGAATTTGGAAAAATCTTGCTAAGAGAAATACTAGACTGTTTATTTGAAGACATATAGTTATTTAGTGAGTATGAGTTATATTTATCGAAATTTGCAGAACTCATATTAACATCGGCGGCAAAAGTCATGTTAGGCAAGGCTTTAGGATCTTGGGTAAATTTCCAATTAACGGCAAATAAATCTGTAACTTGTCTGTTAACATCTTGGTAGCCTGTCATATTTCTGTTGAATTTAACATTAAGATGTCCGTTAAATTTATATCTTACCTTATAGTTTGATAGCAAAGATAGACCCCAAGAACCTTTTGAGTAAATGTCGCCAAGAAATGTTAAGTCTAAATAATCGTTTACTGCCCAATAATAACCGCCATTTCTTAAAAACATTCCTCTATTTTCTTCATTTCCAAATTCGGGAATTAATATTCCAGAAGTGCTACCTTTTTTATTGGGAAAAAATCCAAAAGGTATTCCAAGAGGAGTAGGGACATCTTCAATCACAAGATAGGCAGGACCAGAAACGAGTTTGTCGTCGGGAATAACTTTGGCTTTACTTATTGAAAAATAATAATGAGGATGTGCTAAATCACAAGTTGTAAATTTACCATCTATCATATGGACATCTTTATTTTCTTGCAATTTGGTTTTAGAACCATGCAAAAAAGCACCTTCAAATTCAGTCATCACTTCTTTAATAATTCCTTTTTTTGTTTTGAAATTATATCTAACAGTATCTGCAACAAATTCTTCTTCGCCTTCTTTAAATACAGGTTTTCCATAGGTGTTACCTGCTGAGTCGGTTAAGCCATGAGCAAAAACTTCGTTATTATCAAAATCCATTTGAATATATTCGGCACTCATGTTTATATCCTCATAAATGACTACTGCTTTCCCATATAAATATGCTTTTTGAGCAACAAAATCAAATAAAAGAGAATCTTCAGCATCGTAATATACAGGATAATCAAAACTCATACTTGATTTTTTTATAGGGATGCTATCAACTTTTGTTTGAGTTTTTATTGTGTCATCAACAATTTTAAGCGTATTAGTTTTTAACTCATAATTTATGGTATAAAGATTGTTATGTGCATTAATTGTTGACACAAAACTTGTAATTATGGTTAAAAATAAATTTAACAAAAATTTTTTTTGCAATATGAAATTACTAATTTTGTACAAAATAAAAATTTTGGTCAAAACTAATGAAAAAAACCTTTCGTTAAATAAAACTTTTGCTTTAATGATAAAAAATCAGCTTTTTTTTATTTTTAGTCTCGTTTTTTTCCTATTTGGAACAGGAAAAATAGCATATTCTCAAAATTTTGCGTTAAAAACAGTTGTTATTGATGCCGGTCATGGTGGAAATGACCCTGGAGCTGTTGGAAAAATTTCGAAAGAAAAAGATTTAACATTAAAAATGGCATTAATGTTTGGTGAACAAATAAAAACAGCTTACCCAAATATTAAAGTAATTTATACTCGAGATACTGATAAATACTTGCCTTTACACGAGAGAGCAAATGTCGCAAATAAAAATCATGCAGATTTATTTATTAGTATTCATATAAATGCTTCAGATAATAAAAGTGCAAATGGAACAGAAAGTTTTGTGATGGGAATTGATAAGACAGGAGCTAATTTGAATGTAGTAAAATTAGAGAACTCGGTAATATTAAAAGAAGAAAATTATTTGGAAAATTATGATGGTTTTAATCCAAATGATCCCGAGTCGCATATTATATTTAGTTTATATCAAAATGTAAACTTACATCAGTCACTAGCTATGGCACAAGCAATTCAAGATAAATTTACAAAAGATGTGAAGCGACATAACAGAGGCGTTAAACAAGCTCCATTTTTAGTGCTTTGGAAAACATCTATGCCTAGCGTATTGGTTGAACTTGGTTTTATTTCTAATTTAGAAGAAGAAAAATATTTGAATTCAGACGAAGGACAAAAAGCTCTTGTTAATGCTATGTTTGATGCTTTTAAAGCTTATAAAAAAAGCTATGAGGAAGAGTCTGTAGAGTTAGTAGAATCTAAAAATGACTTAACCGATGTTAAAACAGAAGAAATTAAAATAGAAACAACAGAAGAAATTAAAGAAGAAAATAAAATAAAACAAGAGGTAAAACAAACAGAAAGCCCAAAAACAACAAGTGAGGAAACCATTGATAGACCAACAGAATCAGGTATAGTTTACAAAATTCAAATTACAACATCATCAAAAAAAATGGAAATAAAACCAGAAAATTTTAAATCATATCAGAATGTTGATGTATATTTGCACAATGGAGTATATAAATATACGGTTGGAAGTGATAGTGATTATGATAAAATTGTTGAACTACATAAAAAAGTAAAATTAGATTATTCAGACAGCTTTATTGTGGCATTTAAGAATGGAGAGCGTATCTCACTTAATCAAGCAAGAAGCGAACAAAAAAATAAATGAACAAAAAAAGAAAATATATATTCTACTCAATTGTGGCAATAGCAATTTTGGCTATTACATATTGGGGATTTAATTTTTTAAAAGGCGTTTCTTTGTTTAAGAAAGTAAATTCGTATTATATTTATTATGATAGAATTGAAGGACTGAATGAATCTAGTTATGTTACGGTAAATGGCTATAAAGTAGGGCAAGTCGGCGAAATAAAATTATTACCTGCAGAGAATTATAAACTAATGGTAAGAATTGATATTAACAAAGAATTGGCAATCCCTGATTCTACTATAGCACGTATTTATAGTATGGATTTGATGGGTACCAAAGGAATTGAACTTGAATTTGGAAACAAAACAACATATGTTGCACCTGAAGGTTTTTTAATTGGGCAAGTAGAGCAAAGCTTGAAAGACCAAGTAAGTATGCAAATGTTGCCTGTTAAGCAGCAAGCTGAACAATTGATGGCAGAGTTAACACATGCAATTACTGTGATAACTTATATCTTTAACGAAGATACTAGAGCTAATCTAGAAAAAAGTTTTGCAAGCATTAAAAATACTTTAGTTTATATAGAAAGCTCTGCAATTAGTGTAGATGGTATGTTAAAAGAAGAATCAACTAAGATAGCAAGAACTTTGTCTAATCTTGAGTTTATAACTGCTATGTTAAAAGATAATTCAGAAAATATGGAAAATATATTTAAAAATTTATCTTCTTTTTCTGATACTTTAGTTGCAATTGATATTAGCAAAACAATGGCTCAAGCAAATGATGCTATTCAAAACTTTAATCAAATTTTGGATAGAGCAAATAGGGGCGAAGGTAGCTTAGGAAAATTATTAACAGACGACAATTTTGCACAACAAATAGAAGATGCTGCAACTAATTTAAAAAGCTTACTCTTTGATATTCAGTATAATCCAAAAAAATATGTCAACTTTAGCTTAATGAATATTGGACGAACAGTTAATGTTGCCGACCCTTCAGAACTTTCGAAAAGAGATAAGCGAGTTTTAGAAAGACAGCTTGAAAAGAACGAAAAAGAAGTTCAAAAAAATTATGAAAAAGAACAAAAAAGACAAGAAAAAGGAAATAAAAAAGATGATTTATCAAATTATCAGGGAAAGGTAATTTTTATGATTCAAATTCGTTCGGCTGTTGATAAAATTGATTTAAACTCTGATGAATTAAAAGGTTATACAGATGTAATTGAAATAAAATCAGGGGCTTATTATAAATATTTAATTTTTCCTCACGAAAGTACCTCACAAACAGATTATTACCTAAACTTAGCAAAAGAGGATTTTTCAGATGCTTTTCCTGTTGCACTTGTTGGCGATAAAGTTGTAAGTTATGCAAAAGGCATTGCTATAGTTGCAGGGGAATAAAATCAGTTAAAAGTTAAAAGTTAAAAGTTAAAAGTTAAAAGTCGAAAGTTGAAAGTGTTAAACCACAAAAGACACAAAAGGACACAAAAGGGACAATCAGTTAAAAGTTAAAAGTTAAAAG
>DAONZU010000065.1:845-12461 GCA_035406965.1 Bacteroidales bacterium | reverse complement strand
AATTAAATTATTTACTAAATATTAAAATTATGAAGAAAAACATTATTTATTTATTAATTTTAAGTCTTGGGATTTTTGCATTTTCTTGCGACCCTGACGATCCAACGCCGGAACCTATACAACAGGCACCTAGCATTGACCAAACTATAAATGCAATTTCAGAATATGCTTTGGTAAACAAAATTTTTTCCGATTCATTTTCAGAAGCAGATAAAGCTGCAAAAAATGGAGACAAACAACTAGAAGCCCAAAAATATGGACAAGCAGGTGATTATCCTGTAGTTACAATTACGCCATTAGATACAACTACTTGGCCCAAAAATATTAAAGTAGATTATGGAACTTCAAATTATGTTTGCAACGATGGTGTTAAACGCCGTGGAATAATCAATATCCAAACCACAGGTTTTTATCGCGAAGCAGGTACGGAAATTACGGTTACTTATGATGGGTTTTACCACAACGACCATAAAGTTGAAGGAACTATGAAGGTTGTAAATGCCGGCAGAAACGACAATAATAATTTAGTTTATAATGTTACAATTGCTGAAGGAAAAATCACAACACCTCAAGACAAAATTATATACTTTAATGAAAATACAAGTCGCGAATGGGCAGCTGGAGAAAATACTGTTTTTGACCCTTGCGATGATAATTATTTGATTGGAGGAAGTCAAGATGGTATGAGTTCCGATAGTATTGAATATACTCTTACTGTACAACAAAAATTAGATATATTAGCTTGTTGCAAATATGTTAGAGCAGGAGTTTTAAAAATAAGTATTACAGGAATATTACCATTTACTGTGAATTTTGATGGTAGCACCTGTGATGAAGCAAATATCGTAGCAACAATAAATGGAGCTGAATGTCCTATTACTATGTAAAATTTTATTTTTAATAATTTTTTCAAAAAAGGCTGTCTGATTTTTAAGATAGCCTTTTTTTATTCATAAACTTTGATTTTATACAAAGCTAGTCATAGAAACACTTTTAGAAGATTACAGCCTACTTTTTGACTTATAGACCTTTTTAGTTTTTAAAGTTCGTAAAGTTAAGCCACACCCGCGACTTCTCTCGCTCGCTCGGATTTGTAATCCGAGTGTTGGTAGTATTACACTTGGATTACAAATCCGAGCGAGCTAATACGTGTTTATTTGTCCGAAGTACAAAACAGGACTATACGAGGCTTGTCCGTAGGACAACACAATGCTTTTAGATTTACCTTAGGTGAGCTCGCAAGCTCGGTTCGACACTTCAACTACGTTAAGTGCATCGCTTTTTACTTTTAACTCAATTATTTAATTCTCAATTATTAATGTTAATAAAAAATTCTTTTTAAATTTGCAAATTCTAATTTTAATAAAAAATCAAAATAAATGAATGCGCTAGTTGCTGAAAATGTTGAAAAAAAATTTGCAAATCATTTAGCTTTAGATGATGTGTCCATAACTGTTCCAGAAGGTAGTGTATATGGTTTGTTGGGACCAAATGGAGCAGGAAAAACTACGCTGATAAGAATTATTAATCAAATTACAGCACCCGATAAAGGGCAAGTTTTTATTTATGGAGAAAAAATGCAAAGTAAACATGTAGAAAATATTGGATACCTTCCCGAAGAAAGAGGCTTGTATAAAAAAATGAAAGTAGGTGAGCAAGCTCTATATTTGTGCCAACTAAAGGGTTTGTCGAAAGCAGAAACACTAAAGAGATTAAAATATTGGTTCGAGAAATTTGAAATCCAATCTTGGTGGGATAAAAAAGTTGAGGAACTATCTAAAGGAATGCAACAAAAAGTACAGTTTATAATTACTGTTTTGCATAAACCAAAACTTTTAATTTTTGACGAACCATTTAGTGGTTTCGACCCCATAAATACTAAAATGTTGAAAGACGAAATTCTAAATCTAAGAAATGAAGGAGCAACAATAATTTTTTCTACTCATAATATGGCTTCTGTAGAAGAAATTTGCGACCATATAGCACTAATAAACAAGTCAAGAAAAATATTGGAAGGACCAATAAATGAAATTAGAAATAATTATGCTTCAGATATTTACGAAATTACTTTCGAAGGATATTTCAACAAACTTGAAAGCACTTTAACATCAGACTATAAAATTCTTGATGTTGTAGAAAATAGTCAAAAATCTACAATGAAAGTGGAAGTGCTAAATAAAAATATTAAATCTAACGACTTGATTACTATAATGACTCAATATGGCAATATAAGTTCTTTTCAAAAACACTTGCCAAGCATGAACGATATTTTTATTAAAGTTGTTGAAGAAACAAACACACTAATTAAATAATTTGGAAAAATGAGCAAAATAGGATTAATAATAAAACGAGAATATACCACAAGAGTAAAGAAAAAATCTTTTATAGTAATGACCATACTAGGTCCTATACTCTTTGCAAGTTTAATGATTCTTCCAGCGGTTCTTATGCAGTTAGAAGATGATGAGTTTAAAAGAATTGCTGTTATTGACGAAACAGGTGTATTTGTAAACTCTTTGACGAACACAGAATATATAGAGTTTTATGATTTTTCAGGCAGATATTTTGATCAAAAAACTTTTACATACGATGTTACTAAAGCTACAGATGATTTAAAAGACTCTGATTATTATGCACTTTTATATATTCCTAAAAATGCGGTTAATAATATAAAAGGTTCTGTAATACTTCATTCTTATACTCAACCTAATGTGGGTATAAAAATGCATATTGCACATAATATAGAAAATAAACTTAAAAACATAAAGTTTCAAGTTACTGCAGACGATTTGCAAATTACTCAAGAGCAAATAGATGAAATTTTAAGTGTCGCAAATTCTGAAATTCAGGTAGTTACAAATATTATTGACGAAAAAGGCGAGTTTAAAGAAACCCATTCTGAAGTGGCAATGATTGTTGGATATGTAAGTGGATTTTTAATTTACATGTTCGTATTTATGTATGGAACTCAAGTTATGAGAGGAGTGATAGAAGAAAAAACTAACCGAATTGTTGAGGTTATTGTGTCTTCGGTAAAACCATTCCAGCTTATGATGGGAAAAATTGTTGGTGTTGCATTAGTAGGAATTACTCAATTTGCTTTGTGGGTGCTGTTAACAATAGGTTTAGTAAGTGCAGGTCAGGCAATTGTATTAAAAGATTATGATGCTTCAAAATTAAATCCAACAGTTATGGAAATGGGAAGTGAACTTGATGCTACTAGTGTTGTGCCAGATGAAAAAGCAATGGAATTTGAAGAAATATTCCAAGCAGTTTACTCTGTAAATTATTTTGCGGTAATTGCTTGTTTCTTATTTTATTTTATAGGCGGCTATTTATTGTATGGAGCAATGTTTGCAATAGTAGGATCAGCGGTTGATAATGAGGCTGATACACAGCAGTTTATGTTGCCAATTACTCTGCCAATGGTCTTGGGATTATTTGTTATGCTTACTGCAATGCAAAATCCTAATGGAAGTCTTGCTTATTGGTTCTCGATAATCCCATTTACTTCGCCAATTGTAATGATGGCAAGAATACCTTATGGAGTACCATATATCGACTTGTTTATTTCTATGGCACTTTTAGTGATTACATTTGTTTTCACAACTTGGTTTGCTGGCAAAATTTACAGAGTTGGAATTTTAATGTACGGCAAAAAAGTGAACTACAAAGAATTGTGGAAATGGTTTAGATATAAAAACTAAACAAGACTTATGGACTATTTATATATTATAATTGGCATAATTCTGCTAATTCTTTCGGGAAATTATTTAGTTAAATCTAGTTCTAATTTAGCTAAATACTTTAAAATTCCACCAATAATTATTGGAGTTACAATTGTTTCGTTTGGGACTTCAGCACCAGAACTATTCGTCAGTGCAAGTGCTTCGTTAAATGGTCTTTCTGATGTGGCAATAGGAAATGCTATTGGAAGTAATATTGCAAATCTAGGATTGGTTTTGGGATTAAGTGCGTTAATTGTAGCTGTACCAATCAAAAAGAGCTTGATTAAGTTGGATTATTCTGTACTAATGTTTTCTGCAATTTTATTTGGTGTTTTAGCTCTAGACTATAAAATAACAAGACTTGATGGAGCAATTTTAATCTTAGCAATGCTGATTTACATTTTTATTATAATAAGATTGCTGAAGAAAAATAAAATTGAAACTGCTGAAACAGAAGAAGAAAGTCAGCAAAAAATTTATCATCCTTTTGTTTCTTTACTTATTATTATTGCAAGTTGTGGAGGTCTTGTTTTTGGCTCAGACTTCCTAGTAGATGGAGCTGTAAGCTTAGCAACAAAGATGGGAGTTAGCGAAAGAATTATTTCGCTTACAGTTGTGGCAATAGGGACTAGTTTGCCAGAATTAACAACTTCTGTAATAGCTGCAATTAAACGAAATTTTGATATATCTATAGGAAATGTTGTTGGCTCTAACATATTTAATACATTGTTTATTGTTGGAACTAGTGCTTGTATAAACCCATTAACAGTAAATCCATCAACTTTAAAAATAGATTATCCTGCTATGTTGATTTTCTATGTTTTGCTCGGAGTTTTTTTCCTACCAGTTAAACGTTTGAGAATTAGCCGATTTGAAGGTTTGATTTTAATTATTGCTTATGTTATTTACTCTTATATTATTTTTTCTTAAGAGTTTAGCTTAAAAAATTTTGCATAATAAAAATTAATTTCTATATTTGCAATCCCAAAACAAAATGGTACCTTGGCCGAGTGGCTAGGCACCGGTCTGCAAAACCGGCTACGGCGGTTCGACTCCGCCAGGTACCTCTCTCACAGACGATAAGCAATTATCCAGTAAATTTTTAAATTATCCCTTTTGATTTTAATAAATTTTGCATTTCTTCTTGAACTTCTTTGGCTTTAATACCAGCTGTTTTTGCAAAATTTTCGCTTGCGTCAGCAAAAATAATTGCTCGCGAAGAATTTACTAAAAGTCCACAGTTTTTATTCATACCAAATTTTGCAACTTCGTGTAGGCTACCGCCTTGAGCGCCAATTCCAGGAACTAATAAAAAATGGTCTGGGGCTATTTTTCTAACATCAGTTAGCATTTCGGCACGTGTTGCTCCAACAACATACATCATATTTTCAGAATTTCCCCATTCTTGGGATTTTTCTAAAACTTTTTCAAATAAACGTAAACCGTTTTCTGTAAAATATTGAAAATCATCAGCACCTTTGTTGCTAGTTAGTGCTAATAAAATCACCCATTTATTTTCGTAAGTTAAAAAAGGCTTTACAGAATCTTCGCCCATGTATGGTGCAACAGTTACAGCATCAAAATCCATTTTGTCGAAAAAAGCTTTAGCATAAAGTTTTGAAGTATTTCCAATATCGCCTCGTTTTGCATCTGCAATAATAAAAATCTCAGGAAAATTATCACTAATATATTCAATTGTCATTTCCAAACTTTGCCAACCAGCTAAACCTAAGCTTTCGTAAAAAGCCAAGTTCGGTTTGTAAGCAACAGCATATTTTGCAGTTTCATCAATAATCTGCTTATTAAATTCAAAAATAGGAAACTCAGAATTTAAAAGATGTTTAGGTAATTTTTCAAAATCAGAATCAAGCCCAATACATAAAAAACTTTGTTTTGCTTTAATTTGTTCAAATAATTCTGTATAGTTCATTTTTATTATTTTGTATTGTTTTCTAAAAGTTTGTCTGCTGCAAATTCAATAACATTATCAATGCCATTATTATATGCATTTGGATTTAAAATTACATAATAATCTGGCTTTACGCCGTTTTCGTAATTTTTACCATCAACCGCTATTGTTCTTGTAATCGAAAAACGATATGTCCAGCCATTTGGCAGTTGACCACCATTTGGTAATCCTAAGCCACCGCCAGTATAATCGCCAACAAGAAAAATATTATCATAAGCATAAGTAGAAACTGCAAAAAATGAAGAGGCAGAATAAGAACCTCTATCTATTAAGACAGCTACTTTTTGTTTATATTTCTTTTTATCTTTTGATTTTACATAAACATCTTCCAAAACAGAAAAACCATCTTCGCTTGCACTTGTTTTTATTTGAGTTTCATAAATTTTTGTGTCTTCGTGAGTAAAACGCGATAAAAGCATAGGCACATTAGTAACATAACCGCCACCATTTTGTCTTATGTCTATTATCATTCCTTTTGTATTTTCATATTTGTCCATTAAATAATCCAATTGATAATCTGTAATTTGAGAATCTGCAAAAGAAGAATATCTAATATAAGCAATATTGCCATTTCTAATAAAAGTATGAGTAAAACTACCAGTAGAGTAATAATCGTCTTTTAAATATTTTTCTTTAATTAAACGAGTGTTGATATTTACAGGTCCTAACATTGTAATATCGTATCTTGATACATTAAAAGGCGATATAAGGTTTACGTGTCCATCTTTTAGTTCGTTTAGCATCTTTGCCATAACATTAAACAAACTATCTTCGCTAATTTCGTTATTAACCATAGGGCGATAAACGAAATAAATGCTATCCCAATCTACTTCTTTATATTCAAGAAATGCATATTTTTGACCTACCTGTTCCCATAAATAGTTGAATGTTGAAATATTAGAACCATCTATTTTTTTATCAAAAGCAAGTTTTTCACAAGCCGATAGAGCTATAATAAAAATTAAAACTATACTGAATATTTTGATTTTCATAATTTTATGATTTTAATTAAATTTAAAAACTAAGCCGATATAAATAATATGGTGAGAAAACTCTAAACGGTTAATGGCATTCTTACCGTTTGTTGCAAACATCCACGCGTAACCATATTTAATTATATTTCCATTCTTTAAAATTCGCGAAACAGACAAGTCTGTACTTAGTCCAGAAAATGCTTTCGCTTTTAAAGAATAACCTTTAAAAAGAGGGTCTTCAATATCAACTGTAGCACTTTCAGGGTTTGTGAATTTAGGACGAGCATATAAAGAAATTACAGGAACTGAAAGCCTTCCCGAAAACACATAAAATTTTTCATTAGTAGTATATGGTATTAAGCCTAAAAAATTTTTTTCTTTTCGTTTTTTGTGATAATTATATTCGGCTTTATAAGCTATTGCAAAATTACTAACATTATCAATGCTAAGAGCAGCATTCATAAAATCTGGCATTATCCTAATACTCATGTAATTGTCAATGTCTGCGCCTAAATAATGTTTTAAATCATTGTCCGAAATTGATTGCACATTTCTTAACAATGACAATTTAAAATCAAATGCACTTTGAAAACCAACATAAAAATTATCAGAAATAAGTTTTGCATTTAATCCATTGTGAGTAGCAGTTTTTAATTCAAAAATGTTTTGCTCATCAATATAAAAATAAGAAAAATCTCCATAAATCAAAACAGAGGTATAAAATAGGGGAGAGGTAAGCATATCTCTCACAGAGCCAGTCGATAAACCCCAATTTATACCAAGATAATTCCCATTAGGCTTTGGAAATGTGTTTTCTTGAACTTGAGCATAAACAAGACTTGAAAATAATAGGGCTAAAATTAAAAAAATCCTTTTCATAAAAAATGTTTTTGCAAATATACAAAATGCAAGTATTAATTTCTAAGATTTTCTTATTTTTGTCATGTCTAAAACCTTTAATTATGAGAAAAATTTATTGTATAGGCGAAACTGTTTATGATATTATTTTTCATAATGGAAAGGCAATAGAATCGCGCCCAGGTGGACCAGTCTTAAATACAGCAGTTTCTTTAGGGCGGTTAAACCAAGAAGTCTATGCCGTTGGCGACCAAGCCGATGATGCTGTTGGAAATATAATTGCAGATTTTTTATCAACAAATAATGTTTCTACAAAATATTTGAACTTATACCAAAATGCTAAGTCTCGAATTTTACTAGCCTTCTTAAACGATGAAAACGAGCCTTCTTATAGTTTCTATAAAATTAGATTTGATGGAGAACTGAAAATTAATTATTCCAAACCTGAACATGACGACATTGTTCTTTACGGCTCATTTACATCAATAAAAAAAGAATTAAGACAAGATTTTGTTAATTTTTTAAAACAAGCAAAAGAAGTTGGAGCTTTATTAATTTACGATCCTAATTTTAGACCTGCACACATAAAACTTCGCGATAGAGTAATAGATTATATTTATGAAAATATTGCTTATGCCGATATAGTAAAAGGCTCTAATGAAGATTTTCAGAACATTTTTCAAACTTCTACGGCTTTGGAAATAAAACAAATTGCAGATAAATGTGCTTGCAAAAATTTAATTTATACAGCAAATAAACATGGTGTGCATTTATTTACAGAAAATTTTCATGAAATATTTAATGTTCCCAAAATTAAACCTGTTTCTACAGTAGGTGCTGGCGATAATTTTTCAGCAGGATTAATTTATGGCTTAATGCAAGAAAATGTTTATGTAGAAAACATTAATAATTTAGATTACGAAGTTTGGGGAAAAATTATGAAAACATCTATAGATTTTGCAATAGAAGTTTGCTTAACTTACGACAATTATATTAGTCATAACTTTGCTGATACAATAAAAAACAAGAACAGTTAAAAAAATAATTGATAATTAAGAATTATTTTAGTTAAAAGTGATACATTGAACGTAGTCGAAGTGTTAAAAGTTTGATTTTGAACAAATTATGCAGTATAGTGTAGAGACGGTGCATGCGCCGTCTCTTACCTATGCAAATATATCTACAAATAACAAAATAAATTTGTCAAATCATTGTCCGTAGGACAACATGTGATTAAGGCGGTGTCTCATAAGTGTCAAACTGCTTCGTTGCTTTCAATATTCGGACTCAGTCACGTACTTCTGTACGCTCCTTCGTCCTCAATTTCAGCGCCTTGCATTTTAACACTTCTGAAACACCTTAAAAGTTTATTGTTTTAAAATTTGTTTTGAGACAGCCTCTGCTAAGTCCCCTCAAAAGTTTTGCCCGCAAGGGCAACACAAAACAAAGGTTGAAAGTTAGCTACAAGCAAAAGTTTATAAACTCGGTATTAAAATATACAAACTTTTTTGTATCGTTAAAAATCTCTATTTGAAAAGAGATATAACTATACAAAAAATCGAAAGTTTTTTTTTCACTATTTGTAAAAAAAAACTTTCGATTTGTTATAGTAAAATTAATTAAAATAGTAAAATTTAGTGTTATTTATTTACATTTTCGCAAGCAATTTCTTGGTTATCTCCGATTGCTCCGAATTTAGTTGCTCCGTAACCACTGCCAGTATAATCTTGTCTTAAAGCCATATCGAAAACTACACATGTACCGTCAGTTCTTTTTACTGCTATTGCAGTCCAAGCTTCTCTATATTCTATTGCTCCTGAAATTGCATTACGACGAACTGTCCAGTCATTATCAGTTACAACCACTCTAAGTGGAGTCTCATCACCTGTCCATATTTTCATAGCTTGTTGTTGAAGTGCAGGAGTATTTAATGCTCCACCAGCAGGCATTCTAACTTTTGACAATTGTTTAGCTTTTAAATCTTGTGCAATTTGTGTAAGTTTATCCATTCCTTGTGAGCAATCAAGAGTAAATTCACCTACTGCAAGTATTTTTGCACCGCCATCATCTCTAAGTTCTATCTTTATCTTATGATTTCTTGGTGATAATGTAGATAATTCGCGTGAATAGTCAACGCCACCTTGTTGTTCTGATGTAGCTGGATCTGGAACAATTTCAAAATCAATAGCAGTAAAATCTTTTTTGTATCTAAGACTAATTCTGCGGTTATATTTATTTGCTCCATCAACATATATAAACAAACGTACATCTGAATTAAAAGCAAGAGCATTAATTTTATCAGAAAGATAAGCCATACCATAAATATAATCACCTGCAGCAAAAGCACTAGTCATATTAGCAGGATTTTCAGATTTAAGGACGATAGGTTTTTTTGAAAAAACAAATTTTTCAACATTTTCGCCATGAAATTCACTTGTATATACTGTAAGTGCAAGTTCTTTATTCATTGTACTAAATAACGCTTTTGCATCTTTTTGAATAGCTTGAAAATCAACATTATCAGGTGCAATTAACAATAAAGCATCTGCACAAATTACAGCTGCCTGTGCTTTTTGTCTTGCAACATCCATGTTTTTTGCAGCTTTTTGTGAATACCCTTCTTCAATAGCTCTGTTAATTTCAGGTATATAAGCTTCGTTTGCACTTGCAATAAACTCTTCATAATCTTTGTTTAGTCTAGTAGATGCTCCATAAGGTTCTTCTGCTTGGGCTTTAAAATCAGGATTTTTTGCCATTGCAGCATCAAAACTTTTTTTAAAGTTCAGATAATCTGTTTCTTTACATTTGTCATAAAATCTTTGTGCATCTGCAACAGGAGTATTGCTTAAGTGTAAACGGTAATCTGTAATATAACTTAACAATAATGTTGCCTTATCTGACATTTCTTCCTCACTAGCAGCAGCTTCTGCTTCTTTGTCTGCTTCTGCTTTGCCAGTTGCCACATCACGTTTAATTGTAGCATATCTTTCTTCATAAGGAGCAATTTCAAATTGAGGACAATTAGTTTTTATATCTGCAATATATGTTTCTATATATAAAAATTTTGTTTCAGTCATATGATATTCTCCTGCTTCCAAATATGCATCGCATGCTTTTAATATATCTTGAAGCTTTATAAGCGAAGGCGTTCCACCACTTCTTTCTGTATAATCACATTCCGTTTTTGGGTTTGTTACAGTGCTTTCTTTCTTTACTGGGGGAACCTTTTTATTTTTATTATCTGTCATTTCTTTTCCCTTGTCAACAGCTTTGTTTTTGAGCTTATTCAAATCAATCTGAGCAAAAGATGTTATTGAAATAATACCACAAAAAATTAAAAGTGGCAAAAATTTTGTGAAAAATGTTTTCATAATTAAAATATTTAAAATGTTATTAAAAAGTAAATTCGTATATTCTAAAATAGCTTATATATAATATGCAAAAATAAAAAATGATTTTTAATATGCAATAAAAAATATTAAATTTTTATAACTATTTATGCACTAAAGTATAAACAAATAGTTAAAGTATTTTATTAATGTTTTTTGAACATATATTTTTATAACTTTGTTTTAAACCTTTAAGGCTTGAAATAACTATAAGACATAAAGAAAATGCCAAAAATAGTGTGTGTAATGTATAACAAATAGTGCAAAATTTTGTAGAATTCGACAAATATAGCATGTTGAAGTTTTTAAGGTTCATAAAGTTAAATCCGCAACAGCCCTTTCGACTTTTAACACTTCAACTTCGTTCAGTGCATCGCTTTTAACTTTTAACTTTTAACTTTTAACTTTTAACTGATTGTGTCTTTTGTGTCCTTTTGTGGTTTAAAACTAACCCATGCGAGTAGAGTGAGCTTGCGAACTCTGCGAAGCAATATCCGCGTCAGCACTTTCGACTTTTAACTTTTAACTTTTAACTTATTTTGTGTCTTTTGTGTCCTTTTGTGTACTTTTGTGGTTTAAATGTGAGCAGAGTGAGCTTGCGAACCTGCGAAGCAATAGACGCGTCCGCCACTTTTAACTTTCGACTTTTAACTTTTAACTTATTTTGTGTCTTTTGTGTCCTTTTGTGTACTTTTGTG
>DAONZU010000065.1:0-745 GCA_035406965.1 Bacteroidales bacterium | reverse complement strand
GTTTAAATGTGAGCAGAGTGAGCTTGCGAACCTGCGAAGCAATATCCGCGTCCGCCTACTTTTAACTTTATACTTTTAACTGTCGTTTTCCAAATTCAGTAAAAACTCTTTTCTCCAAATTCCTGCACTATAGCCACCAAGTTTTTGATTTGAACCTATTACTCTATGACATGGAATTATTATTACGATTTTATTTTGTCCACACGCATTAGCAAGGGCTCTTGCAGCTTTTTCTGAACTTATTTTTCTTGCCAGTTCTTTGTAAGTGCTTGTTGTGTCATAACTTATCTCTTGAATAGCTTTCCAAGTTTTAATTTGAAAATCACTACCGAAAGGATTAAGTTTTATATCAAAATTTTTGCGTTTCCCCTCAAAATATTCTTTTATCTGAATTTTTAAATTTTCAAAAATTTCTAAATCAGCTTCAGTTTTTTCGAAATTCAGTTTTTGTAATTCTTTTTCTATGTTTTTATCATCATGAAATTTGAACAGTTTTAATTCTGTTTCAGAAGCAATTGCAATCATCATGCCAAGTGGAGTTTCAAAATCTGTATAGAATAATTTCATATTAGGGTTTTAATTTTCAATTAAATCGAGTTTTAGCATTTGCTCGTAAATTTCATCAATATTAGAGCTCGAGATTTCAATGTTTTTTGAGTTTAATAACTCTTTTGCCATTTCTAAAACTGATTGTGCAGGATATTTGCTCGCTTTGTCAAAACTATTAAGAAACTGAATTATAAAA
>DAONZU010000064.1:9416-12587 GCA_035406965.1 Bacteroidales bacterium | reverse complement strand
TTCTCATTTACAAACCTCACTAATCTCAATAGGAATATTACTACACAAATCTATAGGATTTTCAGCAACAAGAATATCGTTTTCCAATCTAATTCCAAAACCTTCTTCAGCAATATAAATTCCTGGCTCGCAACTTAAAACCATATCTGGCAAAAGAACAGTGTCTTTTACTCCTACATCATGTACATCAAGTCCTATAAAGTGTGAAACTCCGTGCATATAATATTTTTTAAGAGCGGGAGAGTCTTCATTTTGATTTTTGATGTCGGCTTCGCTTAATAGCCCCAAACTTAAGAGTTCTTCTTGTATTAAAAGTTCACATTCTTTATTTAGTTTTCTAATTGTTTGACCTGGTACAAATTTAGTTTTCATTTCTTTCAAAACTTTTAAGACCGAAGCATAGACTTGTTTTTGCCTATTTGTGAATTTTCCAGATATAGGAATTGTTCTTGACAAATCAGCAGCGTAATAATTATACTCAGCTCCAAAATCCATAAGTAGCAAATCGCCGTCTTTGCATAATTCTCGATTTGTTTCGTAATGCAAAACACAATTATTTTTTCCAGCTGCAATTATTGGTGAATAAGCATGTGCCTCCACTCCATTTTTAATGAAATGATGACTTATTTCTGCTTCAACTTCATATTCATAAACTCCGGGAGCGATAAATTCTAAAACTTTTTTGAATGCTTCGCCAGTAATATCAATAGCTTTTTGAATGATAGCAATTTCTTCTTTTTGCTTTTGCAACCTTAATTGCATTGATAAAGGGTCTAAATCTTTAAACTGAATTTTATCGTTGTTCACAGCTCCTTTCCATTCAGAAATAATTTTGTTTTTATAATCAAATCCTCTTGTGTTAGACGACATTGAATAATATACTAAAGTGTCGTTGTTTAAATTTTCTTTAAAATATTTTTCAAATTCATTCAAATAAAAAACATTTTTAATTCCTGAAATTTCTTTGGCTTCGTCAATAGAGTATTTATGTCCGGTCCAGATAAGCATTTTTTCGTTGGGTTCAATAATAAAAGCATATTCATCTGTCAAGTTGTTAATTTTACATAATAAAATCACAGTTTTTTCTTGTTTCAAACCACTAAAATAAAACAAATCGCTGTTTTGACGATATTTATACAACGCATCTCCATTCCTTACAAATTGTTCGGCAGGAAAAAGAATAGCCATTGAATTGTTTGGTAAAAGCGAAAAGAGATTTTTTCTGTTTCTGATAAAAAATTCTTTATTAAGTGAAAATTCCATTTTTAAAAAGTTTAAAGAACTAAATATATGAATGCAAATTTACATATTCTTATGCAAATTATTAAATTTTAATTAAATGTTAATAAACTTTTTTAAATAAATTTATTTTTCCCGATTATGATTTTTATATTTGTACCTTGTAGAATACTAAAATGTTAAAATAATGAAAAAATTAGAGGTTGGCGACAAAGCTCCTGATTTTAAGGGACTTAATCAAAATGGGAAAGAAGTTAAATTATCTGACTTTTTGGGCAAAAACTTAATTATATATTTTTATCCAAAAGATTCAACTCCAGGTTGTACTGCTGAGGCATGCGATTTACGAGATAATTATCAAATGTGGCAAAGCAAGTCTTACGAAATTTTAGGAGTAAGTCCTGATAGTCAAAAATCTCATCAAAAATTTATCGAAAAATATAATTTACCATTTGATTTAATAAGCGATACAGAAAAAGAGATTTTAATTGCTTATAATGCTTGGGGCGAAAAATCTATGTATGGAAAAAAATACATGGGTGTTTTGCGAAAAACTTATGTAATTAATTCAAAGGGAATTATAGAAAATATTTTTGAAAAAGTAAAAACAAAAGAACATTCAAATCAAATTCTTAACGAAATCAAATAAAATTTAAAAATATGGCAAATACACCAGAAGATATTAGAAACGAAAAACTCAAAGCCGTAAAATTGGCTATGGGAAAAATCGAAAAAGATTATGGCAAAGGCTCTATAATGATGCTTGGTTCACAACCAGTAGAAGAAATTCCAGTTATTAAATCAGGTTCTATAGCATTAGATATTGCTTTGGGAGTTGGTGGTTATCCTCGCGGTAGAGTGGTCGAAATTTACGGACCCGAAGCCTCGGGTAAAACCACATTGGCTATACATGCTATAGCAGAAGCTCAAAAAGCTGGCGGAATAGCTGCATTTATTGACGCAGAACATGCTTTCGATAGAGCTTATTCCGAAAAACTTGGAGTTGATGTAGAAAATTTAATAATTTCTCAACCCGACAATGGAGAACAAGCTTTAGAAATAGCAGATAATCTTATTCGTTCAGGTGCTATCGACATTATAGTAATTGACTCTGTGGCAGCTCTTACTCCACGTGCCGAAATAGAAGGCGAAATGGGCGATTCTAAAATGGGCTTGCAAGCAAGACTTATGTCGCAAGCATTGCGTAAATTAACAGCAAGCATTAACAAAACAAATACATGCTGTATTTTTATAAATCAACTTCGCGAAAAAATTGGAATTTTATTCGGAAATCCAGAAACTACAACAGGAGGTAATGCTCTTAAATTTTACTCATCAATTCGTATAGATATACGCAGGTCGGGACAACTTAAAGATAGTGACGATGTTACTGGAAGCAGAACAAAAGTGAAAGTTGTGAAAAATAAAGTAGCTCCACCATTTAAAAAAGCTGAGTTCGATATCATATATGGCGAAGGGATTAGTAGAATAGGAGAAATTATTGACCTTGGAGTTGATTTAGAAATTATTAAAAAAAGCGGCTCTTGGTTTAGCTATGGAGAAACTAAACTAGGGCAAGGAAGAGATAGCGTTAAAACTATTTTAGAAGACAATCCAGAACTAATGGAGGAAATCGAAAATAAAATTATTGAAAAACTAAAGTAGAATGCTAAAATATTTTTTTATTCTAATTGTATCGCTTTTATTCTTGTCTTCGTGCAATAATCGAAGTGCTAAAAATAGTGATGATATTTTAAACGATACAACATTAAATTTAGAACAATTAGATCAACTTATTCGTAAAAATCCCGATAATGCTGAACTTTATTTAAAAAGAGCAGATTTTTATTTGACAAAAGAAAAAAATATTGATAAAGCAATTTTAGATATGGAATCTGCTTTGCGAGCAGATACAACAATGCAAGACGCTTA
>DAONZU010000064.1:0-9316 GCA_035406965.1 Bacteroidales bacterium | reverse complement strand
AGCTTTGAAAAAATCTATAGACTACGATAATAACAATTGGGAAGCATATAATTTAATAGGAAAGATTTATGCCGAACAAGATGATAAATTAGCTTTAGATTATTATAAAACTGCAACAAGATTATTCCCCGAAAATGATGAAATTCAATTTAATGCAGCTTGGGTTCATCAACAATTTGGAGAAACTCAAAATGCCTTGGAGTTTTATGATAAGGCAATAAGTATAGATAGCTTGTATTACGAAGCATATTACAATGCAGGATATATTTGTGCAAATAATTTAAAAGATTATTTTAAAGCTATAGATTATTTTTCAAAAGCAATTGAATGTGATTCTCTCTCTCATAAAGCTTGGTATAATAGAGGTTATTCTTATGAACAACTGAATAAATTGCAACAAGCCGAAAATGATTATAGAAAGGCTTTAACAATATTTCCAAATTACGACCCAGCAGTTGAAGGACTTAATATTGTGATTGATAAACAAATGAAATAAATTTAATTTAAATTAATTAAAACTTTATATTATGAAAGCACTAAACTTAATTTTGATTTCGTTAATTATTTTTATGGTTTCTTGTAATAGCAAGAAAAAAGATGGAACACAAATAGACAATGATTTTGTTCCAAATGTGGCACTTACTCAAGATGAAATTGATAAAGGAATTTTAACTCCAGAAATTTTGTGGAAATTTGGTAGAATTAGCGACCCTCAATTAAGTCCAGATAAAAAAACAATAGTGTATAATATTACTCATTATGATGTTGAAAAAAATAGAGGTTTTACTAATATTTATACAATACCTGCCGGAGGTGGCGCTGTTAAACGATTGACTGGTGGAGAAAATGCCTTTTTTAATCCAAGATGGAGCAAAGATGGAAGTAAAATAATATATCTATCAACCGAAACTGAAAATGTTCAGCTTTGGGCTATGAATGTTGACGGAAGCGATAAAACTCAAATTTCGGAATTAGATAAAAGTATAAATTCATTTAAAATTTCACCTAACGGCGATAAAATATTGTTTATGGCAGATGTGAAATTAGAAAATAATCCTCAAGATATTTATCCTGATTTGCCAAATACAAATGTAGTTATGGCAGATGATTTAATGTATAGACATTGGAATGCATGGACTGATGATTCTTATTCTCATATTTTTATTGCTGATTTTGATGAAAAATCGCTTCAAAATATTTACGATATTATGAAAGATGAAAAATTTGATGCACCAATGAGTCCATATTTTGATGATTCAGAAATTACTTGGAGCACAGACGGCAAAAAAATAGCATATACTTGTAAAAAAATGTCGGGAAAAGATTATGCTGTAAGTACAGATTCCGATATTTATCTTTATGATTTGGAAACAAAATCAACAACAAATTTAACCGAAGGTATGTTGGGTTATGATAAATATCCAGTGTTTTCTCCAGATTCAAAATATTTAGCTTGGATAAGTATGGAAACTCCTGGTTATGAGGCTGATAAAGAAAGATTGTTTATAATGAATTTAGAAACCAAAGAAAAAGAATATTTAACCGAGCATTTTGATTATGGCGCAAGCAATGTAGTTTGGCCCCAAGTAGAAGGAAATTATGATAATTTGTATTTTATTTCTTGTTTCCAAGCTACTCATCAAATTTTTAAAATTAATTATAAAACTCGCGAAGTAGTTCAAATTACCGAAGGCGACCATGATATTACATCTATAAAGTGGAATGGAAATGGATTTATTGCCGAAAAAATGTCGATAAAATCAGCTACTGAAATTTTTACATTCGACCAATATGGTAAAGAAACTCAAATCACTTTCACAAAT
This sequence comes from Bacteroidales bacterium, assembly GCA_035406965.1. GTDB lineage: Bacteria > Bacteroidota > Bacteroidia > Bacteroidales > ML635J-15 > Bact-19. The sequence continues at coordinate 7,493 of DAONZU010000064.1, read as the reverse complement.
AAACATATTTATGACAATATTGCTGTTAGCGACTATAAAGAAGTTTGGGTTCCAACAACAGATGGCAAAGAAATGTTAACATGGGTAATTTTACCGCCAAATTTTGATGAAACAAAAGAATATCCTGCTATTTTATTTTGCTTAGGTGGACCACAATCTGCTATGTCGCAGTTTTTCTCATACAGATGGAATTTCCAAATTATGGCTGCCAATGGATATGTGGTTATTGCACCTAATAGAAGAGGAGTAATAGGTTTTGGTAGCGAATGGTGTAAACAAATTTCTGGCGATTATGGTGGACAAAATATGAAAGATTATATGTCGGCTGTAAATTATGTGAAAAAAGAATCTTATGTTGATGAAGATAGAATAGGAGCAGTAGGAGCAAGCTATGGCGGTTTTTCTGTATTTTGGCTCGCAGGACATAACCAAGATAAAACTTTTAAAGCCTTTATTTCTCACTGTGGAATGTATAATTTAGAATCTCAATATGCTGCAACTGAAGAAATGTTCTTTGTGAATTATGACCTTGGTGGTGCTTATTGGGAAAAAGATAATAAAAAGGCTCAAAGTTCTTACGCAAACTCGCCTCATAATTTTGTTCAAAATTGGAATACTCCTATTTTAATAATTTCTGGCGGATACGACTTTAGAATTCCTTATACAGAAAGTTTGCAAGCATTTAATGCGGCACAACTTATGGGTGTTGAATCAAAACTTTTGATTTTCCCTGAAGAAACTCATTTTGTATTAAAACCTCAAAATAGTATTTTGTGGCAAAGAGAATTTAAAGCTTGGTTAGATAAATATTTGTAGAATATTTTATCTAAAAATTTGTAATCTATCTGAATCTAACTTTATAAAAATAAATAAAAGTATTGTAAAAGCCCAAAGCGAAGAACCACCATAACTAAAAAATGGTAAAGGTATTCCAATTACAGGGGCTAAGCCAATTGTCATACCCATATTTATCGCAACATGGAAAAATAAAATTGAGACAACCCCATAGCCATAAATTCTACTAAAAACTGACCTCTGTCGTTCGGCAAGAAAAATTAATCTTAAAATTAAAAAGCAAAATAAAAACAAAACCAAACTAGAACCTAAAAAGCCCCATTCTTCGCCTATAGTACAAAAAATAAAGTCAGTGCTTTGTTCTGGCACAAAATTATATTTTGTTTGAGTTCCTTTTAAAAAGCCTTTGCCAGACAAACCACCAGAACCTATTGCAATTTTTGATTGGTTTACATTATATCCAGCACCTAAAGGGTCGGAGCTTATGCCTAATAAATCATTAATTCTATTTTGTTGATGAGGCTGTAAAATATTGTTGAAAACAAAATCAACTGATAAAACAAAAATTGTAATCCCAATTATTGTGGTAAGAAATAAAATTATTGTCTTATTTTTTTTAATTATAAATAAAACTAACATTAACAATGCAATCGCTGCTGTGTTTATCAATACTAGAGTCAAAGTTTTGTCAACAAAAATATTTGTGTATTTATATAAAACATATGATATGATTGCAAGTACAAGTGATGTGTAAAAGACTATTCGTTTTTGACTAGAATACTTATTCAGTATTGTAAAACCAATAATGTTTAATGCTAAACTTATTATTAATAAAATTTCTAGGTCTATTATCAAAGCTAAAATAAAAAAAACGACTAATGCAAACGAAGTAATAAAAACAACTTTATTCATTCCTTGTCGGAATAAGACAAAAATGAATGAGAAAAACATTAAAGCAGAACCTGTGTCGTTTTGAAGAAAAATAAGAATAATTGGTAAAGCAAAAATAATAGCGGTTCTAATTACATCGCTAAATTTATTAAAACTAAAATTTTCATCACTAAGCAGTCGAGCAAGAGCTAAGCATACAGAAATTTTTGTAAACTCAACAGGTTGAATTCTAAAATCGCCAATTTGAAACCAAGATTTTGAGGCATTAACTTCTATTCCAAAAAATAAAACACTTAGTAAAAGTAAAATTCCTATTCCATATAAAACATAGGCGAAAGAAGAGTAAAATTTACTGTCAATTATTAAAGTAAAAACGGCAATAATAATAGCTGCTCCAATCCAAATAAGTTGTTTGCCGTATTTTTGAGAAATATCAAAAATGCTTATATGTGACTCATTGTAAGTGGCAGAGTAAATATTTATCCAGCCTAAAAATACTAGAATAAGGTATATCGCAACAGTAATCCAGTCTATATTCACTAAAATATTTCCTCTTTTACTTCTATTCATTGCTTAAAATTTCAGTTTCAATAATTCTTTTTTCCAAAATACTATCATTTGTATAGCCTCTGATATGTTTTTCTATCATAAGTCTTGCTATTGGTGCTGCCCAAGTGCCTCCAAATCCTGCATTTTCGACATATACTGCTAAGGCAATTTTAGGTTGGTCTTTTGGTGCAAAGGCAATAAATACGGAATGGTCTTTCCCTCTGTTTTGTGCAGTTCCTGTTTTTCCACAAACTCTAATGTCTTGTAGTCTAGCGTAGTATCCTGTACCATATTCCTCGTTTACAACATAATCCATACCTTTTACTGCTTCTTCAAAATATTCTCTAGCAAAAGGAGTAAATATTTTTTTTGTGTTTTCTCCTACATATTCTTCATTGTCTATTTTTTTCAAGATATGAGGATTGTGATAAAAACCTCTATTTGCGAGTATTGCACAAAAATTTGCCATTTGTAAAGGCGATACTAATACTTCTCCTTGTCCTATACTTAGTGAATATATAGTAGAAAATGCCCATCTATGTTTTCCATACCATTTGTCGTAAAAATCAGAACCAGGTATAAGTCCTTTGTTTACACCTGGCAAACCAATATCTAATGCTTGATTAAAACCTAAGGTCATAATTTTTTCTTTCCATAAATCTAAGCCTATTCTCGAATCTTTGAAAATACTTTTCTCAAAACCTCTTTGTATAGTATTTTTAAAAACAAAATAAAAATATGGATTACAAGAATATTGAATTCCTCTAGCTACACTATTAGCTGGCGGATGTCCGTGGCAAGCAACTTTTGATACATCACATGGAAAATATGATGTGGTTTTAATTACACCTTCTTGTAAGGCAACGAGAGCAATTGCAATTTTAAAAATAGAACCAGGTGGATAAGTCGAAGAAACAGCTCTATTTATCAATGGTTTTGCAGGCGAGTTTAAAAGACTGTCATAATTATGTCCTCTCTTTCGTCCAACAAGTAATTGGGGGTCGTAGCTAGGACTGGAAACTAAGGCTAAAATTTCGCCACTTTTGGGTTCTATAGCAACAATACTTCCTACTTTATTTTTCATTAATAATTCTCCATAGCGTTGCAATTCAATATCTATAGTTAAATGTATGTCTTTTCCAGGCGTAGCAGGTTTGTCATATTTGCCATTATGATACGAACCTTGAATATTGCCTCTAACGTCAACCAAAAATATTTCAACTCCTTTACTTCCTCTAAGTAATTCTTCGTAAGATTTTTCTACTCCACTTTTTCCAATATAATCACCACCACTATAATAGCTGTCATTTTCAAGAGTTTTTATATCTATTTCGCCAATATCTCCAAGTATGTGAGCAGCAATTCCTTCGTTATATTTTCTTAAACTACGTGCCTGAACAAAAAATCCATGATATTTATATAAATGTTCTTGTAATACTGCATATTGCGAAGAATTAATCTGCTTATGAAAAATTGAAGGACGATACATTGAATATTTTCTACATTTTTCTAATTTTTCATAAAATTCTTCAATGCTAATATCAATATCATTGCATAAACTCAAAGTGTCGAATTCGTCCATGTTGCGAGGAACTAACATTAAGTCGTATGCAGCCTCGTTGCAAACTAATAAAACAGAATTTCTATCATAAATTAAACCGCGTCCTGGGTAAACGGTAACATGTCTTTGGGAATTATTATCAGAAGATTGTTTTAGAGTTTCGTCAAAAATTTGAAGGTAAAATAGTTTTATAAAAATAGTAATAAAAACTATTAAAATTATTGCACCAATAATATATTTCCTATTACTCCAATTGCTCATGTCAATCTTTCATTATTAATAAATGACCCATAATAATAAATAGTAATGATGCAAAGCAACTTAAAAATATTTTTAAAATTGTATGACCGAAATTAGCAAAACTCCAAGTATCAACAATAAATAAAAAAGTATGATGTAATAAAATTAAACTAATAGCATATTTGAAAAACCATTTAAAACCATAATTTATAATTCCTAAATTTTTATTGACTTCATAAGAATCGTGGGGAGCATAAATTCTTAAAACTAAAGGTCTGAAGTAGGTCATAAATACTGTTGCAGCTGCATGAATGCCGGGTGTAGAGTTGAAAATGTCAACAATAAATCCAAGTGCAAATCCAAGTAGTAAAGCTAAGTGTTTGTTTAAAGTTATAGGTAATAATAAAATAGGTAAAATGTAAATATAAACATTGGCATATCCCCAAAAATATGCTTTGTCAAATATTAAAACTTGAAAAATAAGAGGTATGATAAATAATAATATGTATCTTAAATTATTTTTCATTTTCTTTGTTTTTACTTTCTAGTGTGTTAAATTCGTCAACAAAATTGTTTTTAATAAAATAAACATGATTTAAATTATGAAAATCAGTAAACAAGCTAACAGTTATTGAATAGAATTTATCAGATTTGTTTATTGTAAAATCTTTAACAATTCCAACAGGTATTCCTTCTGGAAATATTAAAGAAAAACCTGTGGTAATAACTTTATCGCCTTTATGTAATGATATATACGAAGGGATTTCGCTTAAAATTGCTTCTGATGGTGAGTTTCCGTCCCAAGTTAAAGAACCAAAATAGTTATTTTTTTCTAATTTTACACTCAAAGCCGATTTTTTATTAATGATTGGCATAACAGTAGAAAAATTTTCGCTAACACTAACAACAGTTCCAACAACACCGTTTGTGCCAATTACTGCCATTTCATTTTTGATACCATGTTTTTTGCCTTTATCAACACAGATAAAATTATTTGACTTATTTACTGAAATATTTATTACTTTTCCAGCAATATATTCAAAGCTAATATTATCTATAGTAGGAACTTTTTCATTTCTATATTTTTCGAGATTGTTTCTAAGATATTGATTTTCAAGTAAAAGTGATTTGTTAATATTTTTTAAATTAAAATAATTGTCTATATTTTGCCATTCTTTTGAAACAATTCCACTAAGTCGGTTAGCTGAATTAAAATAGCTTACTCTTTGTAGAGGAGAATTAGAAAAAATAAAAATAAAAGAAATTACCAAAAGTATGATAAATAGAATTGTATAAGAATATTTAAAAATAAAATTTATTAAATTTCTCATTTTTCATTTTTATCGTATTAAAAACGGAAAGTTTTCAACATTTTTAAGAGCTATTCCTGTACCTCTTGCAACTGCATGTAGAGGGTCTTCGGCAACATAAAAAGGGATATTTGTTTTATCCGTTAGTCTTTTGTCAAGACCTCTAAGTAAAGCACCTCCACCAGCTAAATACACTCCTTTTGTAAAAATATCAGAATATAGTTCAGGTGGTGTTAGTTCTAAAACGTTCATAATAGCAGTTTCTAATTTAGCTATTGATTTATCTAAGCAAAGAGCAATTTCTTGGTATGACACAGGAATTTCTATTGGTAGAGCAGTCATTTGGTGTGGACCTCTAACCATATAATCAGGTGGTGGATTATCGAGTTCGGTAATTGCAGCACCAACATTAATTTTTATATCTTCAGCAGTTCTATCACCAATTTTAATATTGTGTTGTCGCCTCATGTATTCTTGAATGTCTTCTGTAAAGTCGTCTCCAGCAATTCGTATAGAGCGGTTGCAAACAATTCCACCTAAAGAAATTACAGCAACTTCTGTAGAACCGCCACCTATGTCAACAATCATATTTCCTTGAGGTGCTTCAACGTCCATTCCAATACCAATAGCTGCTGCCATAGGTTCATAAATCATATAAACTTCACGTCCACCAGCATGTTCCGAAGAGTCTCTAACAGCACGAAGTTCAACTTCTGTAGAGCCTGACGGAATGCAAATCACCATTTTTAAAGAAGGATTAAACCACGAACGCCTTTTATTCATCATTTTAATCATACCGCGAATCATTAATTCAGCAGCATTAAAATCTGCAATAACTCCATCGCGTAAAGGACGAACGGTTTTTATTCCTTCGTGTGTTTTGCCATGCATTTGGCGAGCTTTATGACCAATTGCTACTAATTTTCCAGTTCTTTCATCTAAGGCTACAATAGAAGGCTCGTCAACAACTACTTTGTCGTTGTGTATCAAAATGGTGTTGGCAGTGCCTAAGTCCATTGCTATTTCTTGTTGTAAAAACGAAAACAAACCCATAAAAATAATTTTTAATTAATCGTGCAAGATAAGTATTTTTTGACAAATTACAAACACTATCCGCCTAAAATGCAAAGTTATATTATTTTTTTTAACTGAGAATTAAAAATTAAACTAATAATTAATTTAATAGAAAAAAATGATAATTTATTTTTCGAAAGACTCCACATTGTGCTCCACCTGCTACCTCAATGTGTCTTGCAACATGATTTCAAAGTATGAAGGGAGTTTTGCCTCTGGCACATAATCTAATATTTTTTTCATAAAATGCAAATTAGATAAATAACAATCATTATTGTGTCTTATAGTACCGTTTCTATTAATTAGAATGGTTTTTTTTTTACCTGATGCATAGTAAAAGTCTATTACCATTTTTACACAAAAATACCTTTCCTCACATTCGTTTACCATTTTAACATTTAGCAAATTCATTGCTACAACAAATTCATCAATAATTTTATTATCACTTATACTATAAAATGAACTATATTCACTTTCTCTTACATAATCCTCATGATAAGTACCATAAAATCTCATAGACCATGGAATATAGAAAAAGTCCATTTTAATTATACTGTCTTTTGGTATCTCTACAGATTTCATTCTAACCATATAACTGCTTTGTGAAAATCCATTAAAATTCATAAGGAATAACGCTAATAATAAAAATAATCTATACATAACAAATATCTTTTAATATTTCAGCCCCCTAATTCATAGGACAAAATTATAGTTTAAAAAATATAATAATTTTGTATTTACAAAATTACAAAAAGATTTACTAACATAAACACTTTACTATCAAAATGTTGCAAACTATTTTACTAAAAAGTAGCATGTGGGACGTTACCCTCACTCTGTTTTAAAAGTAAATCATACTTTTTATACTTTCGCAAATGCCAACCTCTAAGTCTTTTCCATTTATATTTATATGATTTCAGCTCAAAATCTTTATTTGTTATTGGAATTGCATTACCATCATTAATATTTATTCCATAAATTTTATTATCAGAAATAACATAAAGAGTATCGCTTACTAATGGTTTGACCCCCTATTATTCGGACAATTTATTAACCACAGTGCAAACATAGTA
>DAONZU010000063.1:0-13077 GCA_035406965.1 Bacteroidales bacterium | reverse complement strand
TATCTCACAAACACTAATTTTTTCTTATAAATATTTTCGTTTGTAAATAAAACTAAAATATAATTTGCTTTTTTAAATTCAGAAATATCTAATTGTACTGTATTACCAAGATTTTCAAGTTTCAAGCATAGTTTTGAATTAATGTCGTATAATTCTAATTTATTTATTTTTTCATTTTCGCTATTTATAAAAATCTTATCAATACTTGGGTTAGGATAAATAGAAATTTCTTGGGCGAGCATAAGTTTGTCAGAGCTCACATCTTCAACTGTAATATAATTGTTTTTTATCATTTCATTATCTTCACAAACTCCATTGCCTGCAATCAAACTTATGGTGTAAGTGCCTGCATTTTCGTATTCGTGCCAAGGTTCAAAATTTGCAGAACTTGTTCCATCTCCAAAATCCCATAACCAAGAATCTGCATTTTGAGAATTGTTTTCAAAAAACACAACAGCATTTGGAAGTTGAACTAAAGTATTTAAAGCCTCAAAATCTGCTATTGGAAGTGGAACAACACTAATTTCTATTTCGTCAGTTTTTGTATTTTCACCATATTCTCCATAAGCTGTAAGAGAGACTGAATAAATTCCAGCTTGTAATTCAAAACTTGGCGATTCTAAATTGCTTGTTAAAGTTTGCGGACCAGTAATTTCCCATAAATACGAACTTGCATTTTGAGAAAGATTAATAAATTGAACTTGCCCTCCTTGACAAATTTCTGCAGAAGAAATTGTAAAATCTGCAATTACATTATCTTGAGCATCAATAAAAATAACTCCATCGCTTGACTTTTCGGCAGAATAAAGTCCAACAATATTTTTTGCTCTTACTGTAAAATAATATGTGTTCAAAGAATTTAAACTTAGTCCTGTATGAGTTACATTAGTTTGTAAACCGTTATCAGTCCAATCAACAACATCGTTTGAACCTATATTTGTACCTATGCAGTATTCATAATTTGTGATATATGAATTTTCCTCAACAGCCTCAGTCCAGTTTGCTTGTAATTGGGAGTTATCGTATGTAACGTCAATATCTTCGGCTAAGCCGTCATTAACTTTTGAAATTTGTAATGGTGCAGAAAAATCTATATTTATATCTTTTCCAGAATTTGCTGAAAAATTTCCATTTATATCTGTTACCACCGACTTTATTCTACATGCAGAAGTGTTAACATCTTGATTTTCGTATCTAATTTCTTTGTTTGCACCAACACTAACTAAAGCCGATTCGCTACGTGATTTATAAACTTTAATATCATCATAGTCAACAATGCAATTTCCTGTTCGCAACGAAACTGCTATCCCAGAACTCACTGGCGATGGGTCTGTCCACGAAGACACTAAAATATTATTTTGAAAAGCTTTTAGTTCTCCAGTTTGAGGATTGTACATAACTTTATAATCATACCAAGTATCTGCATTTACAATAACATTATCATCAGTATGAATAACAATTTCATTGTTAGTAGAACGATATAATTGACATTTGTTTTGGTCAGCCCTAAAATAAACCATATAAGCATCGCCACGTTGAATTGCTCCAGGATCTGTACAAAAAATATACAAGCCAGCTCTTCTATTTGTTCCTTCTCCTGATATTTTCATTTGCCAATGGTATAAATAAATATTTTCATTGTTTTGCAAAACATTTGCATAAATATTTGTATTTGCAGATGTTTGGTCTGATTGCTGTAAATGTCCATTATTTATAGTCCAAATCCCTGATGAATTTATCCAATCTGAATGAATATTTGTATTAAAATTATTATTAAAGAAACCATAGTTTCCATTTGCTCGCCATTCATTTCCGTCAAAATCAAGCACTTGATAAAATTTCATATCAAATCCTGCATTATCCTCATCAACAAAATTTACAGTAAAATCTTCTTTATACCAATCTTCTGCAATTATTTCCGTAGTTGGCAAAATATCATCTTGAATACAAGACCAAACTCCAGTAAATCCGTTGTTCACAGTAGCTCCGTCAGTATGCACTTTTACGCATAAAGAATTTCCTGTAGAACTAATTAATCCAGGATTTCCTGTAGTATTACAAAATCTTCCAAAACTTGGCGAGCTTTCATCTGGTCCATCAAAAATTTCGATATAATCGTAATTACAAGTAGAACCACTACCTGCTTCAATATCAAATTCTGTAAACTCTAAATTTACTTTTGTTGCTTCTGTAGGAGCTATTGTAAAGACATAATCGCTTGAATTAAGATAAGTATTATTTGGTCCACCCAAATCGTAAAAAATGCCGTTGCAAGGTACGCTTCCGCAAGTTGTAAATTTTTCGCGAATAAGATTCCAAAGTTCAGTATAGCCATCGTCATAACTTAATGCCCAAATTCCAATTCCGCCAATTCCCATCATATTTACTAAATCGTATTTTGCCCCCAAACTTTCCTCATCATCAACAAAACACTGTTTCCAACCAGAATTATAAAAAACATAATACGGACACTGGCTAACATTTTCATATTGACGATTTGTATAATAGCCATCGGCATTTGCTCTAATAGTTTTATAAGTCCTTGAAGAGCCTGTTGCAGTAGTTGCTGATGGAACATTTTGACTTTCAGTACTCCATTCTTTCCCGTAATATGGCAATCCTAAAATCAATTTTTCTTTGCTTGCTCCCTTTGACATATAATAATTTACTGATTTTGCAAGATTATAATTAAAAGTATGGAAAGTATATAAAGGCGATGTTGGACCTGCATAACTACTTCCACCATAATAATAATCATAACCCATAATTGTATAATAATCAATATAATTATTTATGGCAGCAATATCAAAAACATTAGACCAATCTACTGCATACAAACAAAGGCTAACCTTAGAATTTGGAATTGCTGAATGCATTTGATTACATAGGTCAATTAAAAAGTTAGTAAAATTTGTTTTTTGAGCACCAGGCACTCCTTCAAAATCAATATTTACACCATGAGCACCACGAGACTGCACAAGATTTATCAAATTTGTAATTAAAGTTTGCTGTGCTGTAGGTGAAGCAAAAAATGTTGCATGCTCAGAAAATAAAGTTACGCACAAATTTACTCTTACACCATTTGCTAAAGCTTGAGTTACTGCATTTGAAGTTGCCCAACCATGAGTAGAGTTTGCATTTCCTGTTGAAGGATTTACTTCATAAGAAAAAAATGACATATCAGTCAATAAATCCCATTGATAGTTCGTTTCCATATTATTTGCCCAATAAGGATGCCAACCAAAAACAATTTTAGTATGCTCACAAGATTTTGATGATTTCAAAATATCAATTTCAGCCGGCTGATTTATTGAATAATAAGACTCCGCATCAATATTTAGTGAGTTATAATATTCTAACTCAAGTTGGTGAATAGACTTGTGATTTTCTTGACTAAAAACATTAAGTGCAACAACACTTAGAAAAATAAAAAACAATGATAATTTTTTCATAACTCTGACTTGTTTTTTGATTAATAATGCCTTTTTATTAAATAATACTCTTCAAAATTTTCTTCAATCTCAAAGATAATAAATTATTTTTGTTTTAGGCTATTTACAGAATTATTTTTTTAAACAAGTTTAGAATATGATAGTGTGAATCAATTTTGCTCTTATATGATATGAACAGTTAACAATAGTAATTATTGTTCAACTACTTCAACGCGTCTGTTTTTAGCTTTACCCTCTTCTGTTGAATTGCTTGCAACAGGTGAAACAGACCCTACACCATATGGTTTGAGTTGATCTTTAGAGACAGCATAATCAGATATAAGTTTTTCCATTACTGCATTTGCTCGGTCTTTTGAAAGAGTTATATTCATATCAAAATCACCTACATTATCTGTATGTCCCACTATTATAACTTTTTGGGTTTTATTTGCATTCAAATATTCGGCGATAGTTTTCAAGGCATCAGCAGATTCTGGTTTTACTTCAGATTTTCCTGTATCAAAAAAGATGTCATAAACAGTAAAATATCCTTCAGTTTGAATTCCTTTCGAAATATTTTCAGCAGTAACCATTCCTGTTTCAACTGCTTCAACTTCAACAACATCTTGAGTAATTAAAGTGTAATTATCATCAACCACAGTATAAATAATTGCATAAATATCTTTTCCTGCCTTATTTCCCTGTGCGACTATAAACGAATGATTGTTTTTCCAAGACGGGAAATTCAATCCGATTCCAAATTTATCATTATGTAAGCCATCGTTCCCATATAATCCTGAACGGTAGTATTTGTCACTCCATGAATGAGGTCTATCAGCTACACCAAGCTCTTCATTTGCTATAGAAATTAAAACTGTAAAGCCTGCTTTTTTAAATGCTGCTTTGTAATTATGTAAAACAAATTCCGAGTTATTATCAACAGAGGTAGTGTATTGGATACGTGCAACTTTGCCTTCTAAAACTTTAGGATTTCCCCAATCAATAGCTCCTTTTTCGTTAACAGGCAATTTATAAGATCCCCATTTCGTTTCTTTATAAAACTCAATTACAGCATTATCAAAACGACTAATTAACGGATGGTCCTTACCATTTTCAATATCAGTTGTGCGTTGAGCAAATACATTTGTTGAAAATGAAAAACTGATAAGAACAAGTGCAATTAAAATTTCAAATTTTGTTTTCATAATTTTTCGCTTTAATTTTTAAAATTTATTTATAAAGACAAATGTAAACATGTTTTTTTATTTAAAAAAAATATTTTTCTTCTACTTATTTTTAATAAAAGCGAAAGCAAGGCAAACAAAGCCGCCTTGCTTTCAATTTTTATGTATATGAATGTGTTAACTACTAAGCTTTTGCTAGTGCATTTTCTAGGTCTGCAATAATATCTTCGCAATCTTCTATACCGACTGAAAATCTAACTAAACCGTCAGTAATTCCTGCTGCTTCTCTTGATTCTTTAGACAGGCTAGAATGTGTCATAGAAGCTGGGTGTTGAATTAGAGTTTCTACTCCGCCTAAAGAAACTGCTAACATTGCTAATTTTACGTTATCCATAACTTTTTCGCCTGCTGCATATCCTCCTTTTAGCTCAAAACAAATCATTGCACCAAATCCTGTCATTTGTTTTTTTGCTAATTCGTGTTGTGGGTGAGATTTTAGTCCTGGATATTTTACCCATGCTACTTTAGGATGTTTTTCTAAATATTCAGCTATTTTTTGAGCTGATTGCATTGAGCGTTCTACTCTCAAAGATAAAGTTTTTACTCCACGACTTACCATATATGCTTGGTGAGGATCCATATTTCCTCCCATATAAGCCATAGTTTTTCTCAATTCTTCATCTATTTTTGGGTCTTTTGTAATTAACATTCCGCCAACAATATCAGCATGACCATTTATGAATTTTGTAATTGAATGTAGAGAAACATCTGCACCTAAATCCAAAGGTTTTTGCAAATATGGTGATGAAAAAGTATTGTCAACACAAACAACTAATCCATGTTTATGAGCAAGTTCAGTAGCTGCTTTTATGTCTGTCAAAACCATTGTTGGATTTGTTGGAGTTTCGATATACAACAATTTAGTATTTGGTCGTATTGCTTTTTCGATATCTGATATTACTGAAGTATCGATAAAATCACATTTTACACCAAAGCGAGAAAAATCTCTTTCTAGAACTGCTCTCGAAGTGCCGTAAATTGCACTTGAGCTAATCATATGTGCATCTTTCTCTAAAAAAGTCATATACACTGCTGTAACCGCAGACATACCACTTGAGAAAGCTATAGCACGATAACCGTTTTCTAGTTGAGCTATTTTTTCTTCTAAAGCAGTAACTGTTGGGTTTCCCAACCGAGTGTAAACATAACCTGCTTCTTTGCCCGAAAAGCAATCTGCACCGTGTTTTGAACTTTTAAATCTAAATGTTGAAGTTTGATAAATTGGCATTACAGCTGAGCCAAAAGCATCTTCATAATCACCAGCGTGAATTAATTTGGTGTTAAAACCTTTGTTTTTAGTATCCATTTTATAAAATTTTTATATTATTATTTTAAAACTATATTTTATTAAATCACAAAATTAACAATATTTTTTTAAAATCCTAATATCCATTTTGCTACTGAAAAATAAATTAATATTCCACAAATATCGGCAATAGATGTAATCAATGGTGCAGAAGCTGTTGCAGGGTCTAATTTGAATTTTGTAAAAACAAAAGGCAATACCAATCCTACTAAACTTCCTGTTATTACAATTAGCACCATTGTTATGATTAAGACTAAAATTATTTCTGGTGCTCTAAAACTTGCTACCAAAGCTACGGTTGCAGCCATAGTAAGACCTAAAAGCAGTGATACAAGAAGCTCTTTCCAAATTAATTTATACCAGTCTTTAACTTCTACATCGCCTACCGCTAAAGCTCTAATCATAAGTGTTGCCGATTGCGAACCTGCATTTCCAGCACTAGCTATCAAAAGTGGAAGAAAAAACACTAAAGAAACCATTGTTTGAATAACACTTTCGTAATGTGATATTGCTGCACCTGAAAAAACATTCATAAACACTAATGCAACAAGCCAAATTATACGATTTTTGTAAAGATTAAATATTGTTTCTTTCAAAGGATTAGTAATTGCAGATTGGATAGAACCGAATTTGTGGAAGTCTTCGGTAGATTCTTCTTCAGCAACGTCCATAATGTCGTCAAAAGTAACAATTCCAAGCAATACTCCATCGTCGTTTACAACTGGTAAAGCCACTCTGTCGTAATCTGTAAAAGCTTTAATTGCTGTTTCTTGGTCGTCCATTACATTAAGGGCAACAAATTTAGAATCAATCAAATTAGCAACTTTTTCTTGAGGGTCAGCAAGTATTAATTCTTTAATTTTTATATCGTCAATTAATTTTCTTTCATCATCAATAATATAAATCACGTTTAATGTTTCAGAATCGCGTCCGTATTTTCTAATATGCTGGAATGCTCTATCAACAGTATAATGTGCTTTAATAGCTACATATTCTGGTGTCATCAAACGTCCAATACTATCTTCTGGATAGCCAAGAAGTTGAAGTGTAATTTGTCTTTCTTTAGGCGACAAAAGTTGAATTAATCTTTGAGAAACTTTTCCTGGAAGTTCTTCAAAAAAAGCAGTTCTATCGTCAGGTTCAATATCATTTAATAAGTTGGAAAGATTTTGAACATTATGTGCAATACCGTCAATTATGTCTTCTTGTTTTTCTTGTGATAAAAGTTGGAAAACTTCTTTTGCCTGCTCTCGACTTAAAAGCCTAAAAACAACAATCTCTTGATTTTCTTCTAGGTCCTCAAGGATTTCTGCAATTTGAATACTATCATACTCATTCAAGGCTCGTTTTAAGCCTCTCCAGTTTTTTTCATCAAAAAAAGTTTGAAAATCAAATTTTACTTCAACCATTTTTTTGCCTCCTCACTTTTGCTCTGTAAGGGGCATAAAGACACCTTACAGATGTGTTAATAATTATTCTTACTATGATAAGGGCCTTCGTCCATTTGTAAAAAAATTTTGTTTAGCGTGCAAAAGTAAAAAAATATTTAGAAAATGAAAAAATTATTTTCTACTTTTCTTTTTATTAAATATATATTCAATTATAAATAAACTTGCCACGTAGAATGGCAACATAGGTGCTTTATATCTTGCTAAAGCACCAAAATTAGCTGAAGCTAAACCTATACCGAAACTAAAAATTATAACAAAACTTAAAGAGAAAATAAGTAAAGGATCAGAAAATACTATCTTAAAAAATCTTATGATTTTTGTTTTAAACGCAACATATAATAGATAAACAAGTAAAAATAAACTTTCTAAAGCTGCAAGTAAAACAAAAGGATTACCTGCTTCCCACAAAAAAGGTCTATAAATTCCTGAAATTGTTGCTTCAGGGAATTTTTTTAAAACCCCCATGGGTGTCGCTTCAAATTTTCCAATATCATAATAATTTTGACCGTATTGTTCATAACGCAAAAGGTCTTGTTGTACAACGCTTGCTTGAGTCAAAGTAGCTTCTATATCTCCGTAAACTCCCATATATTCAGAAGCATTTCTCATTAACAACGAAAAAACTAAAAGTAAAATTCCTAAAATAGCAGGAGCAAGCAAAAATTTAAGAACTTTGGATTTTATAGCTTTCATTTGTCCAAAAAACGCCCAAATAAACAAGCCCGGAGCTAAAGCAAGCAAAACATAGGCTTTTACATTTATAATAATAATGGAAGAAATAATGATAATTAAAATATATTTTACTTTGATTTTTTTTATAATCACTAATTCGTAAAAAGCATATATTATCCAACCTATTGCAGAAACTGTTAGAGTATCTTTCATTATTCCCGATGTCCAAAAAAATAGAGAAGGCATATACATTATTGCAAAAATGAATTTTTGCTCAATTCCTGGATAAATTTTGCATAAAGTTTTATAAAATTTCCACAAACCTGTAAATCCAATTAAGCTGGCAATTATTGTACTTAACAAATAAGACCTGTATGTTAAAAACATAAAAATAGAATAAAACCTAGCAACAAAAATAGAATTTGCATCACGCCACATATAATATGGAGGATAACCTGTATTTGCATTAAAATATGAATGAAACTCAGGCTTATTACCAAATACTAAAATATTAAAATAATGCTGAGGGTTTTCGAAAAACAACTTACTAAAACTATTTATACTTTGAAAATAAGAAAAACTGTCTCCAGGATAAAAAAATAAAACAGTAAGAGCAAAAACCACACTAACCAATATTTTATATATTAAAGCACTTTTAAAAAATTTATATTCTGCTTTATCAAAATTATTAGAAGATTTTCTACTCCCATAAACATAAGCAAAAAACAATATCACAAGTATTAAAACAATATCAAGTATTGTAATATTAATATCAGGATGATACCAACTTTGATAAATTTTCATTCAAAAAAAATTTATACAAAATTAGAAAATATATTAGAATTGCTTAAAATATCTTGTATAAAATTTTAAAAGGAAAAATCAAAAACCAATAAATACCAAGCAATACTTAGGTTTGGCATTATTATCAGTAACATATTGAAGTCAATTATTATAAAAATCTTTTATTTATAATATCACAAATATATTCAATTTCTTTTTCTTGCAATTCATAATACATTGGCAAGCGTAATAAACATTCTGAGAAATTATCTGAATTTTCTAAAACTCTTCCATCATGTTTATTTTTATAATACTCGCTTGAATGTAAACTAAGATAGTGAAAAACTGCTAAAACACCATGCTTTTTGAGTTCTGTTATTAGTATTGTTCTATCCTGTAGTGAATTACAAATTATAAAAAACATATGAGCATTATTTGTAGCATAGTTTGGAATTTGCGCAAATTTTATATGTCCTTTATCTTTTAAGGGTTTTAATAATTCATAATATTTTTCCCAAATCTTCTTTCGTTTAATTTGAATATCCTCTATATTTTCTATTTGAGCCCATAAAAATGCAGAAATAATTTCTGATGGTAAAAAAGATGAACCTGTGTCCACCCAACCATACTTATTTACTTCTCCTCGAAAAAACTCAGCTCTGTTTGTTCCTTTTTCCCATATAATTTCGGCACGCTTAATAAATTTTTCGTTATTTATAATTAGCATACCGCCTTCTCCAGAAATTATATTTTTTGTTTCGTGAAAACTAAATGTTGCCAAATCTCCAATGCTTCCAAGTGGTTTTTTCTTTCCATTTTTATCAATATAGTAAGAATCAATAGCTTGAGCCGCGTCTTCTATTACAAATAAATTATATTTTTCTGCTAAAGCCATAATTTTATCCATATTACAAGCCATTCCAGCGTAGTGAACAGGTACAATTGCTTTTGTTTTTTTTGTAATTAGACTTTCAATTTTATCCGCATCTATATTTGGATGATAAGGCAAAGAATCTGCAAAAACAATTTTAGCTCCTTGTCTTACAAAAGCTAAAGCTGAAGAAACAAAAGTATAACTTGGCACAATTACTTCGTCTCCTTCTTTTATTTCACAAAGAATAGCAGCCATTTCGAGTGCATCAGTACAAGAAGTAGTCAGCAAGCATTTATTAAAGCCATATTTTTCTTCAAAAAAACTTTGACATTTTTTAGTAAATTCACCGTTGCCCGAAATTTTTCCTGAATTAACAGCAATTTCAATATATTTTGTCTCGTTGCCTGTTAGGTAAGGTTTGTTGAAAGGTATTTGTATCATTTTTTGTCTTTTTGTTTTAATAATTCATACCAAAGTGCCAAAGTGGTATCACATTCATATATCCATATTCGATATCGTCTTTTGCAATAAAAGCATTTTTAATGTCTGCAACTTGCGCTTGGTTTTTTTGTTTTCCTCCAATTTCAAACGAATATTCTTCAATCTTAAAATTTCCTTTCTCTGTCCAGAAAACCTCGAAATTAAGTTTCATTTGATTATAAAAGAAACATTCTCTTACATTTCCAATATTTGTTTTTGAACCAGAAAGTGCGTACATCAAGTTTGGATTTTCTAAGAAAACCTTTTCCACTTTTCTTATAGCTCCAATTCCGCTTGACGCAACACGTAATTGTAAAATCAAACCTGCTCTTTCTAAATAATGAAAATAATCAGTAGTAGAATTTCGGTGTACTTGAATAATTTCACTTATTTTCGTAAAATTTGGCTTAAATGGTACACTCTCGGCAATTATCTGCATCAAATGCTTTAATTTTTGAGCAGTAGAAAAATTCATATTTGCAAAAGCAGGAATATCTTGCTCTAACATTACGTTAACTACATTTTGAAGCCTTATTTCATAATTTGGCTCACTAAAAAAAGGATAGTATCCACGCTTTAAGTATTCTTTAAACTGCACCAACGGATGAGAAATATCTGGCAACTCCACTTTGTTTTCCAAAATTTCATCTAACGAATACTTTTTAATCTTTACATTTTGTGTCATGTTTAAATATTCCCTAAATGAAAGCCCTTGCATTTCATACTTAATTACTCTTCTACTCAAATCATCGCTACCTTTATATATATTCAAAATAGACGAGCCAGTAAATACTACATGCAATTGTGGTAAATTATCGTACATCATTTTCAGCTCCTTAGACCAATTCGGATATTTATGAATTTCATCGATATACAGGAATCTCCCCTCATTCTTATAAAACGTATCAGCTAAATCAAACAACTTATTTTCGGTAAAATAAATAGCATCTGCCGAAACATACAAAGCTTCGCTGTACGAATGTACCATTTTAATTCGTTGTAACAATAAGGTCGTTTTACCAACACCGCGTGCACCCAAAATTGCAATAAATCGACTGTTCCAATCAATTTTGTTATATAAATACCGCACGAATTGCAAACTAGTATTGTCAATCAACGCTCTATATTGTCCAATCAGTTTTTCCATTTTTCAGTTGTCTTCTAAATATTTTTTGCAAATATAAGCATTTCGCTGATTTAAAAGTGCATTTTTTTAAAAAATTGCTGATTTTATTCAGCAATTTTGTTCTTTTCTATATCCAAAAATGATAAATATAAATGATGCTATCTTTCTCAAAGCCGTATTTTTCGTAAAATTTGCAAGCCTGTAAGTTGTCTAATTGAGTTGGAACAGTAAGGGTTTCGACAGAACATTTATTTAAATAGTTTTCACATACATTTATTAGTTGTGTTCCCAATCCTTTGCCTTGTACATTTTTATCTATCGCTATTAAGCCAATGTTTCCGTTGTTTTTATTAACTTTTAAAGTAACAAAACCAATAATTCTATCAACTTCTTTAGCTATAAAAACCTTATCAGCCAGCTCTCCACTTACTGATTTTATCAACCATTCTTTATACATTAGCTCAAAACTTCCTTTTGGAAAGTTCTCATCTAATCGAAAACGTGAATACTGACCACTCAAATATGCCAACCTCAGTAAATCATCATTTACACTTGTGTCTAAATAAGCAAAAACGAGTTTATCTTTTTTTATATTAGTGCTAACTTTCTTTTTGTAAACAACTTTTCTATCAATCAATTTTCCATTCCATCGATTAAGTATTTCAGATGACAACATTGTATTTTTATCTGCGAAAACATACAAAAGTTGATAATTTTGCTTTTTAGCCTCATCTAAAAGCTCTTTTAAATCATTATCAGAATTATTAAAAACAATCCTACCTATTTTTATTCCAAAAAACTCACTATCCCAACTCAGATACTCTAACTTCATACATTTATCTCTTCTTTTACAATAAAATTGGGACGGTCTTTTACTTTTTCAAACATTTTTCCGATATACAAACCCACAAATCCTAGTATAAATATTATTATGCCCGATAAAAACCAAAATGAAATTATAAGACTGGCAAATCCTAAAACCTTTATACTTCCATTTAAATACATAATAAAATAGACCAACATCACTAACAAAGAAATCAACGTAATACCAAATCCTAGCTTCGCTGTAAGCCGAAGTGGCTTGTCCGAAAAAGCAAGTATTGAATTTAACGCCAACTTGAAAAGTCCTTTAAAATTGTAGCTCGACTTACCCTCAAAACGTTCAGAATGCTTTACTTTTAAATAAAATTTATTAAATCCAACCCATTGTACCATTGTAGGGAAAAAGCGTATTTGGTCTTTCATAGAAAGAATTGCAGCTATCACTTTTTTATTATAAATTCCAAAATTTGCTACACTTGCATCTTGTTTAGTATCTGTAAGATAGCTAAAAAAGGTGTAAAAAAGGCTAGAAAATTTCTTTTTAAAAAAACCATCTTTTCTTTCTGCTCTTTGTGCAAATACAATATCCCACCCTTCCATCGCTTTTTTATACAAATTCGGTATTTCGTCTGGTCTATCTTGCAAATCGCAATCCATAACCACCACCCATTCGCCTTTGGCATAAGTCAAACCAGCGGTAATTGCATAATGTTGACCAAAGTTTCTACTTAAATTAATTCCTTTTACTCGCTTATCTTTTTCACACTCAGTAGTAATCGCAACCCAAGAATTATCTGGAGAGGCATCATTTACCAAAATAATTTCAAAATCTTCTGTAATAGTTAGTAGATTTTCTTTTACTTGTTTTACAAGTTCTTGCACAATTTT
>DAONZU010000062.1:0-13579 GCA_035406965.1 Bacteroidales bacterium | reverse complement strand
TCTCAAACACCAGTTCCTTCACTGGAGTGCCGGTTCGACCCCGGCCCCGGGTACTAGCGGTGTCTCACAAGTGTCAAACTGCTTCGTTGCTTTCAATATTCGGACTCAGTCACGTACACTTCGGCTTTGCTCAGTGCAACGCTTCATGTACGCTCCTTCGTCCTCAATTTCAGCGCCTTGCATTTTAACACTTCTGAAACACCTTGAAAGTGTATTGTTTTAAAAGTTGTTTTGAGACAGCTATTTTTTAAAATTTGTAAACTATGCATAAACTCACAAGTACGCAAAAACAAAAACAATTTGATAAGCATTATCTTGAAATGGCAGCAATTTGGGCAAAAAACTCATATTGCAAAAGAAGACAAGTAGGAGCTCTACTTGTTAAAGACAAAATGATAATATCAGACGGATTTAATGGAACTCCCGAAGGATTTGAAAACGAGTGTGAAGATGAAAACAACACAACTAAAGCCTATGTTTTGCATGCCGAAGCAAATGCTATAACTAAAGTTGCAAAATCAGGAAATAACAGTCTTGGAGCAACACTATATGCAACAACTTCGCCTTGCATAGAATGTGCTAAACTAATTATACAAGCAGGAATTAAAAGAGTTGTTTATTTAGACAATTATCGTAGCGAAGAAGGACTCAATCTTCTAAAAAGAGCTAATATTGAAGTTGTAAACTTTAAAGATAATGAGTAAATTTAATAATTCTAAAATTTCCAATCTACTTCCGCTTATTATAGCGGCATCTATCTTATTTGGAATTTTTGTTGCCGATTTTTTTAGCATAAATAATAAAAACTCTAGCTTATTAGTACCGAAAAAAATAGACAAGTTAAGTTTATTATTAGATTTTATTGCTAGCGAATACGTTGACAGCATATCAAATAATGAATTAATTGAGCTAGCTATTCCAAAAATATTAGAATCCTTAGACCCGCACAGCATATATATTTCTGCCGAAGATGCACAAAGTATGCAAGAAGAACTTTCGGGCGACTTTGAAGGGATAGGAATTCAATTTAATATTTTTAAAGACACACTTTTAGTTGTAAATGTAATTAAAAATGGTCCTTCTGAAAAAGCAGGACTCAAAGCTGGTGATAAAATAATTTTTGTCGATTCTACTAAAATAGCAGGTGTGGGAATTAAGAATGAAGAGGCAATAAAAATGCTAAAAGGACCTGCTAAAACAAATGTAGATCTAAAAATTTTAAGAAAAAACAAAAAACATCTTTTAAACTTTTCAATTACTAGGGATAAAATTCCTCTTTATAGTGTTGACGCTGCTTATAAATTAGCTCCAAATACTGCTTATCTAAAAATTACATACTTCTCTGCAAATACTCACAACCAATTTGTTGATGCAATGTTTACTCTTCAAAAAACTGGTCTTGACACAATTGTTTTAGACCTCAGAGATAATTCGGGAGGATACCTAACATCAGCAACAGATATTTTAGATGAATTTTTTCCTAAAGACATTGACCTTGTTTATACTGAAGGCAGAGCAAGACAAAAACAATTTGTAAGATCAACCAGTAAACGAAATTATTGCCAAAACATGGAAATAATTGTACTTATAAACGAATTTTCTGCTTCCGCATCTGAAATTGTAGCTGGTGCAATTCAAGATAATGATAGAGGATTTATTATTGGCAGACGTTCATACGGGAAAGGATTGGTGCAAGAAGCTACGACTTTTAATGACGGCTCTGTTATTAGATTAACAACTGCAAGATATTTTACTCCATCAGGACGTTGCATTCAAAAGCCTTACAAACATGGAGTTGACGAATACAACCTTGAAGTTTACAATAGATTCTTAAATGGAGAATTTTTAGATAAAGACAGTATTAAACTTAATGATTCGCTAATTTTTTACACAAAAAACAATAGACCTGTTTTTGGTAGCGGCGGTATAATGCCAGATATTTTTGTTCCAATTGACACATCTGGCTATACTGACACTTATGGAGAAATTAGTAGAAAAAATTTAGATTATATATTTTCCATAGAATATGTAGAAGAAAACAGAAGTCGATTAGAAAAAATTAAATCTACAAATGAATTACTAAGATTTCTTAAAAGAGATGCTGTTTTGCAAAAGTTTTACAACTACCTTAGGGAAAATAATATTACAGTTTCGCAAAACGACATTAAAATTTCTGGAAAATATATTGAAAACAATCTTTATGCATACATTGCACGACAGGTTTTAGGCGACTCGTCTTTTTATGAAATTGCTAATACTATAGATCCTGTTATTGATACTGTAATGAATGTAATTAGAAGCAATAGGAAATTAATAGAAAAATAAAATCAAAATTCTTTTAATTTTTCTACATACCACCTGCAAATAACAGCATTAAAAGTTTTAAATTTTCTCAATGGTTTTAAACCTTTTTTCACAAGCTCTTTTTCCATTTCACCAGTTAACGCATAATAGTTTATCCAATCTGAAGACTGCATTCTTTTAAGAACATATTTCCAAGGAAAAAAATACCTAATAAAATCTTTAATTTGTTGATAAGCTACAAAAAATGAAGATGTTTTGATTTCCGCCTTTTCGAAATAAACACCTAAAGGTTTAAAAAACTTTTCGCTTAAAATTTTGTCGTATAAAAATTTACCTTCTCTGAAATTATATGGCATACTCTTCCAAAATTCAACCAATTCTTTATCCCAAAAATAAAAAATATGCTCATGACCAAAATAAGTAAATACATAAGAAGAACGTGCAATAAACTTAGAAAGTTTTTCCTTAACATCCCAATCTTCAACATAAGGATAAAACTTGTCTATTTTAAGATTTACAAATTTTTGATTGACAAATTCATTGTTTAAACATTTTACAATTGCTCGTTTTTCCTTTTTTGATTTCTTTTTAAAGAAATAATATTTTTGTTCTATATGTTTTGCTATATCTGAATTATGCTTAGTAATTCTCACAGTTCTATTAACATAACTTCCTCCCAAAAAATCGCCAGAATGCCCAGGTAAGAAAACAGAATTTTTAGGTATTAAATTATTTTCTTGTAAATATTTTAAAGCAAAATATTCTTGCAAATAAACCATTGAATAGCCATTTGCATACTTAAAAGCATAATCCTTAAATTCTTCATCTTGGACAAAGCCATCATATGTAATTTGTTCGTAATCAACAAAATACCATTTATAATTCAATTTTTCTGCAACTTTTTTACTTATTTCAACCTCAAGAGTTTTCTTACCATAAGTAAAACAAATTACATCTTCATAATTATTTAATTTTAAAATGCTCAAAATCAGCCTAGAATCAAAACCACCACTAAGAGGTACAACAGCTGTTCTGCCATTCAAATAATTTATAAGTCTTTTCCCTGCTGAAATAAAAATATTAGTACCATGCCCTACTAAATCATCTATTTTGTTTGGGAAAAAAAATTGAGGCAAAAATGAATATATGGTCTTGAAATATAACTTGTCGTTTTCAATAATAGCTACTTGTCCCGACTTTGTTTTTATAATTTCATCATCTAAAGTTGCATTACCCGAAACGAATCCTGAACACAAAAAACCCGCTTCTTCTTGACGATTTATATTAAAAACTCCTTTTTCTTTAAGTAAATAATGCCAATCGTCTGAAATTTTCCATTCTTCATTAATGTGAATAAAAAATATCGGCAAATAGTTTGTTATATCTGAATAAACAAAGAGTTTAGAATCTTCAACAATTAAAATAGTAAAAATTCCACTTAGTTTATTGATTTCTTGAATATTGTTTTTATTGTGTAAATCTAAAAAATGTAAAATTGCTTCCTCATCGCGAAACAACTTTCCCTCAAAGTTGTAAAAATAACCAAGAAAGTAATTGCCATTTAACTCACATGGTTTAAATGCGTTATTTCCAAAAAACTTAATATCAAGCATACAAAATATTAAATATAAAAACTAAAAGCAAAAGCAATTATCAATAAAGTTGTCCATAACACATATGGTTTTACAGGTAAATAAGAATTAGGCGAAATATTATGTTTTCGTTTTAAATAAATTATCAAATACAAATTCTCAAAGATATAAGAAATTAGAGTGGCAACAGCAACTCCCACAATCCCCCAAACATTAATTAAAATAAGGCTTAAAGTTACATTGATAACAACTTCGATAACCGAAGACCATAAAATAGGTTTCGTTTCTTTAAATCCAATTAAAATAGTTTTTGAGAATAAAAACCTAATCATAATTATCATTAGATAAACATTGAAAACTACTGCACTTTCGGCAAAATTAGGATTAAAAACTATAGGATATAAATACTTGCTAGTTAAAATCAACAATATAGAAGATGGAAAAATCCATGACATCAATTTATTAGTTTCTTGTCTTAACTCTAGCAAAGAACTTTGAAGATTTTCTTTATGTGCAAACTTTGGTGTCATTGCATTACCAAAAGCATAAATCAGCAAAACAAAAAATGGGAACTCCCTTGCTCCATATCTAAATACAGCAAGTGTTGCCTCATCAAATTTATAAGAAACTAAAAAAGCATCAATATACTGAGCAGAGCCACTCAATAATATTCCTAAAATTAATGGTGAAGATAATTTGAAAAATTCTTTTAAAAAATCTTTTGAGAATTTAAGCTCTGAATATTTATAAACTAAAACCAATAAAATTCCAAAACGTAAAATATTTACAAAAACCAAACCATACAAACCATAGCCTAAGTCGTATCCCAAAAGTATAGGAAGAGTAACACAAACCAACTGCAAGCTAAAAGTCGATAAGCCATATACTACAATATGTATAGGTTTGTTTTTTAGCAAATAAAAATATTCAATAAGATTAACTGGTCCAGACAAAACAATATACATGAAAAGAATTTTCATATATGGGATATTTGGTCCACTTATACTAAATAGTTTGGAAATGAAACCTTGACTAAAAAACACTAGTATAGCAGAAAGTGTGCTTAATAAAAGGAAAATAAAAGTAACATTAAAAAATATTGGATTTTTTTCGGACTTGCCAAAAGTTTCGCTATTATTATAAACTCCTAACAAGGATTGCATCATTCCACCAATCCAGAAAAAGCTTACACCTCCGGCTATTAGTAAAAATGTTTCATAAGTACCAATCTCTCCGAGTCTTAAATTACTTTTTGAAAAAATTATATTAATCAAAAATAATACTACAAACCTAATAAGCTGAAAAGCTTGTAATGCTCGGACATTAGTAATATGTTTTTTTATATTCAATCTTTGTTTATTGAATAAAACTTAGGCTTTATTTTCGAGGTAGCCAGCCATTATTTTTTGAATATATTTTCCAATAATATCAAATTCTAAATTTACAATTGTTCCTACTTTGTAATTATGAAAATTTGTTACTTCGTAAGTAAAAGGAATTATTGCTACCGAAAATCTATCATCTCTTGAATTAACGACTGTTAAGCTAACACCATCAACAGATATAGAACCTTTTTCTACTGTAATATTACCTCTTGACTTATCGTATTTAAAAGTAAAATACCAAGAACCATCAGACTCTTCAACCTTCACACATTCAGCGGTTTGGTCAACATGTCCTTGAACTAAATGTCCGTCCAACAACTTGTCCATACTCATACTACGTTCAAGATTTACTTCGTCGCCTACTTTTAAAAGTCCTAAATTTGATTTATCAAGAGTTTCTTGAATGGCAGTAACTTGATAAACTTTATTTGCTTTGTCAACATTAACGACTGTAAGACAAACGCCATTGTGTGCAAGACTTTGGTCAACTTTTAGCTTGTCTGCAAACGAACAAGTTAAGAAAAAATGAAAATTACCTTGGTCTTTTTCTATCTTAACTACTTTTCCTGTTTCTTCAACTATTCCTGAAAACATATTTTTACAATTTTTAAAAATTATTCTGCAAAACTAATAAAACTATTTGTTTCTATTATAATTTATGTTTTCAAAATTAGCAATTATCTTTTTTCTACCAGCTCTTAAAAGTGAAGTATTTTTAAAACGCCTTAAAAATTCCTTATTAGAAATGTTTGCAAGTTCTTCAAAATCAAGATTATAAACTTTTTCTTTTGGTAAAAATTCTACACAAGATGTTGGTATAGGATTTTTATTATATGGACAAGAATCTTGACAAATATCGCAACCAAACAATTGATTTGTAATCTTTTTTCTTATGTTTTCGGGAACTTCATTTTTATTTTCTATCGTATGGTAAGAAATACATTTGTCTGCCTCTAAACCTTTTAAGCTTAAAGCTCCTGTTGGACAAGACTTTATGCAAATATCACAATCTCCGCAATAAATATCAAGTTTGCTGTCGGTTTTTATTTCAGCATTACAAAACATTCCACCAATAAAAACCCATGAACCAAATTTCGGACTTATTAAACAACGATTTTTACCAATAAATCCCAAACCTGCTTGACTTGCAAAATATTTTTCAAAAACTGGAGCTGTATCACAAAACTCATAAGCCTCAAAATCCAAATACTCTTGCTTTAAATTTTCAGAAAACAGCCTCAACTTGTCTTTTATAATAAAGTGATAATCATAAGCTTGTGCGTATTTTGAAATTTTATATTCTTTTAATGAACAATCTTTAGAATAATAATTTATAATAAAAACAATAACTGATTTTGCTTTTGGGAAAACTAATTTTGGTTCAAATCTTTTTTCAAATTCATTTTCAAGAAATTTCATTTCTGCATTAAAATTATTTTCAATCCAGTTTTTATAAAATTTCTTAACTTCTTGTTCAACCGAGATATTAGTTATTCCGCAATCGCTAAAGCCTATTTCTTTTGCAAGATTTTTAATTTTTTCGGCAGGAATTTTCAAAATTAATCATTTTTATAGGTTTTGCCATTTGAGTAAATATTTTCAGAATTAACTCCAAATTTATATTTTACACAAGAGCCATGAATTTCAAATTCGTCAATTGTTTCGTAAGAAATAGTTTCAACTTTTTCTCCATCAAAGAGTTTTAAATTTCCCAAAGGGTCAATCCATACAACTATATTATTGTTCATCTTATAATCTTGTGGAATATGACTATCAAGGGTAAAAACTATTCCTTTATACCAAACTTTAAAATAATTTTGAAGCCCGAACACCATTACCTCATCAGCTATTTCATAAAAACTAGGCTTATCAAAGGAAATTATTTCATGTTTATAATTGTAAAAAACTTTCAAATAATCATTTGCGTCAACATAAGCGACAAAAGCATCTCCTACTTTATAAGATTTTGGTTCAAAGCTTTCTACATCAGAAACATCGCCAAAATAATAAATTTGAAAATTATTTAAAGGTTCTTCTACAAAAGCTATAATGTCTTTTCCAACTTTTAAAGATTTTATTCTATCGTAATATCCTAAATTTTCTATTTCTCCTTCATAAAACACTCCCAAATAACCATGCGAATCAACAAATGCTACAATATTCTCACCCATAAAAACGCCATTCATAGTACCCGTTCCCAAAGCATCATCTAATTCATAAATTTCTTTTTCATAATATGCTTTTAACTTTTTTTCAGTATTGTCAAACCAAACAACAATATCGTCTCCTACAAAACAATCTGTAGCTGTAATACTCAAAGTTAAAGATGATGAATTGTCAAAAACTTTTAACTGAGTATTCATTTTCCAAGCAATTAAATTATCGCTTACAGTATAAGAACTGACAAAACTACTTAATGTATGCAAAAAACGATTGTGATAAACTTTAAAATTTCCTGCATTATCTTCATAAGCAAACGCATTATTTCCTAGCACATAAGATTTTATCGGCAAATGTTCGAGTTGCTTCAAATTTCCATTGTCAAAAACCAAAACATTGTTCAAATAATCTGTAAAAAAAGAAATATTTTGTGCCTTTACTTGAAATTTAAAGCAAAACAAAATGATTAATATGAGTAAAATCCTTGTGATTTTATATTTTTTCATAATCATAATATTTACTTTCAACAAAAATAACGAAAATTAATACACTTTTCATATTTTTGTACAAATAAATTTCAATTATCTTGCCAAAAATTATTTTATGAAAAAAAATCAGTTAAACGAGATTTCAAATTTAGGTGAATTTGCCTTAATTGACAGGCTAAGCAAAAATTTTACTATTACCGACAAAAAATTAATAAAAGGAGTTGGTGATGATGCTGCTGTTTTTGAAGCAAGCGAAGGCAACTGCTTTTTAGTTGCAACCGATTTATTGGTCGAAGGTATCCATTTTGATTTAATTTATTCTCCACTCAAACACTTAGGCTATAAAGCTGTGGCAGTAAACTTGAGCGACATATACGCTATGAATGCAAAACCAAAATATATTACTGTTTCTATTGCTATCAGCAAAAAGTTTTCGGTTCAAGCACTTGATTTACTCTACGAAGGAATTAGTTTAGCTTGCGAAAGATTTGATGTTGAACTAATTGGTGGCGACACAACTAGCTCTTTGTCTGGATTATTTATAAACATAACTGTTATTGGCGAAGCTAAAAAAGAGGAAATTGTTTATCGTTCAACAGCTAAGAAAAACGATTTAATTTGCGTAAGTGGCGACTTAGGTGCAGCTTATATGGGTTTGCAAATTTTAGAAAGAGAAAAAGAAGTTTTTATGCAAGACCCTCAAATACAACCCGACTTGCAAGGCTACGACTATATTATAGAAAGACAACTCAAACCTGAACCAAGACGAGATATAATAAACAGACTTAAAGAAGCGGGAATTAAACCAAGTTCAATGATTGACATTTCTGACGGCTTATCTTCAGAAGTTTTGCATTTGTGCAGGCAGTCTAATTTAGGAGCTGTAATTTTTGAAGATAAAATTCCTATAAATCAACAAACTGCACAAGCTGCCGAAATGTTTAGATTATTACCGCTAATTCCTGCTCTAAATGGTGGCGAAGATTATGAATTGCTTTTCACTGTTCCACTGTCTGAAAAAGAAAAAATTGAAAGAGTACAAGACGTAAGCATAATTGGATATATGCACGAGAATCCCGACAAAAAAACACTAATCCCTGTAAATGGGGAAGAAATAGAACTTAAAGCATTGGGATGGTGAATATCAGTTAAAAGTTAAAAGTTAAAAGTTGAACCGAGCTTGCGAGCTCACCGAAGGTAAAGTGGCTGACGCGTCTATTGCTTCGCAGAGTTCGCAAGCTCACTCTGCTTGCAATAACGATACTTCAGTTAAGAAATTCGCAATTTTAATTCTTCCTTTTCTTCACAAAAAAATCAGTTATAATATCTCCACACTCTTCTGCTAATATTCCACCAATAATATTTGTTTTTGGATGCAGAATTTCTTTTCCATGTTTTAAAAAGCCTCGTTTTGAGTCGGAAGCTCCATAAACAACATTAGAAATTTGCGACCAAGCTAAAGCTCCTGCACACATTACACAAGGTTCGAGGCTAACATACAAAGTACAGTCTTTTAAATATTTTGCTCCCAAATAATTTTCTGCTGCTGTAATAGCGAGCATTTCTGCATGAGCCGTAACATCATTCAACATTTCTGTTTGATTGTGTCCTCTTCCTATAATTTTTCCCGCACAAACAACTATAGCTCCAATAGGCACTTCGTCTTTATCTAAGGCTTTTTGTGCTTCTTGCAAAGCAATTCTCATATATTTTTCGTGTTCGCTATTCATAGTGTTTCAACAATTTAATTTTCTAATTCTACTCTTATCTTTACACTCATTCAAAAGTTCTAACATGCTTTTTTTCAAACTTAGATGATATAAATCTTTTTCTATTTCAACTAAAGGTAATAAAACAAAAAGCCTGTCTTGTATGCGTGGATGCGGAATTTCTAAATTTTCTGTTTTTATAATTTCATTATT
Source organism: Bacteroidales bacterium (assembly GCA_035406965.1). Taxonomy (GTDB): domain Bacteria; phylum Bacteroidota; class Bacteroidia; order Bacteroidales; family ML635J-15; genus Bact-19. Next base: position 3,728 of record DAONZU010000062.1, on the reverse strand, counting down.
GTAAAACAAAATATCAATATCCATTGTCCTAGCATCATATTGGGAAGAAGTTCTAAGCCTTTTTAAGTCCAATTCTATTTCTGAAATTAGCTCCAATATTTTGTCTGGTGACTTATCTGTTTTTAATTTGACTACAAGATTTGTAAAATATTTTTTGTGTTCAAATCCCCAAGGCTCAGATAGATAAACCGAAGATTTTTTTTCAATTTCTCCAATTTTTTCAGAAATTAAAGCCAAAGTTTTTTTGATGTTCTCAAGCCTATTTCCTAAATTTCCTCCTATTCCAAGATAAACATCATTCATTTCTTAAACCTTCAGTACAATTTTTACACATTTCTATGTTTTGTCTATGCAAAAATACATTTTTAACAAACATAAGATAATTATTTGAGTTGCGAACTGCATTTACAGAAGAAGTATTAATATCTCCACAAATAAAATCTGCATCTTTGTCGAAACAACAAGGCAACAATTTCCCATCCCAAGTAATTACAGAGCCAAAAACTATTCTTTTACACGCATTTTTAAGTTTTGATTTTATAACAATCTTGCCGTTTACAATTTTATATCGAGAATATTTTTTATTTTTTGGCAAAATATTAATTTCAGATTCATCATAAATTTGAGCGGTTTTAAGGCTTATTTTATCGATTTTATACTTTTGTTTTAATGATTTTAATTCTGGAATTTGATTTTCGTTATGCGAAAAAACTAAAAACTGCAACTCCACATAAGGGCGTTTATCTTTACTTAGTTTAGACAGTAATTCCAAAGCTTCGAAAACTTTTTGCAATTCTCCATTCACTCTATATTTAGAATATGTTTCTTGGGTCAAACCATCTAAAGACACAATTAGCTTGTCGGGCATATTTTCTTTTAAGTTTTCGAAAACCGATGGTAAAATATTTGCATTTGTAGAAAGTTCTGTAAAAATATTATTTGCTTTTGCATATGCTATCATTTCCACAATTTGATTGTGCAACAAAGGCTCACCTTGAAGATGCAATAAAATATTTATTAAACACTTTTTATTTTCATCAATTACATTTTTATACATTTCAAAATCCATAAAACCTTTTGAACGAGTTAGTTTCCCGCTTCCCGACACACAAAGTTTACATTTTAAATTACAATAATTTGTGGGTTCAAAAGATAAAAATGAAGGCTGAGGAAGTTTTATGTTTTTGTGCTTTTTTACACAAAATTTCAATTTTAAATAAACAAAATATAGTTTTATGAAATTTAAAATTTTCCTTGAGCTTAAATATTTTATTAATCGCAATCCCAACATTAAAAATAATATTTCCAAACTAAACTTATAAGCAAAATGCTAAGCGACAAAATTAGAAAATATTTTATTATTCTATCTCCTGATTTTATTGCTAATCTACTTCCTAAAAAATTGCCTAACATATTAGATAATGCGAAAGGAATTGCAAGTAAAAACAAAACTTTTCCACCGAGAATAAAAGCCACTAGACTTCCAACATTGGACATAACATTAAAAACTTTTGCATTAGCAGTAGCTTCTATTAATTTAAGTTTTGTAAAGAAAAATAAACTTAAAGTCAAAAAAGAACCTGTACCTGGTCCAAAAAAACCGTCATAAAATCCTATTACTAAGCAAATTAACGGTACAATTACAAAATAGTCGATTTTTGTCAATGCTTTTGCATCTGATTTTTTTGTTCGCGGTAAAAGTACTGCCACAACAGCAACTGGCAAAAGAAAAATAATAATTTTTCCTACAACATCTTGATTTAACGACAAAATAGTTTTAGAACCTAAAAATGCACCTAGCATTGCAAAACCAATTCCTGAGAGAATAAGTTTAAAATTTATTTTTTTATTTCTCCAAAAATTTACTACAGCTACTCCTGTTCCAAGAGTGCTAGCCATTTTGTTTGTTCCAAGAGCAAATTGTGGCGGTACTCCAGCAAATAAAAGCGAGGGTAGAGTAATTAATCCGCCTCCTCCAGCAATACTGTCGATAAACCCAGCTACAAAATATGCTAAACAAAGCAAAAGTATTACTGTAATGCTAAAATCCATGATAAGTTTTTTGCAAAACTAATTATTTTCACAATATAGTTTTGTAATTTTAAATTTTTAACTAACAAAATTATTTTTCAATGGTTAAAAAACTTAAATTATCTATCCCTTACTTTTTATAACACACATAAAAATGTAATTAAAAAAAACTAAAAAAATGTTTTACATATAATTATTTATACTTATTTTTGTATAAAAATAGTTATAAATATTTAAAATAAAAATTATGAAAAAAGTAATGTTTTTAATTGCTGTTATTAGCATAAATTTAATTATTAGTTGTGGAAATTCTGGTAAAGAACACTATGACAAAGGTATGGCAAGTTTATCTGCTGAAGATTACACATCTGCAATTGCAGAATTTGACAAAGCTATTGAAATTGAACCAAACAATGCTGAGTACTATTATTATAGAGGTTCAGCTAAATTGGATAATGAAAATTACAAAGCTGCAAAAGAAGATTTTAGTAAAGCTTTAGAATTAGATTATTCTGATAAAGCTTCCGCTTATATGAAATTAGGTGAAGCAAAGTCATATTTAGACGATGACAATGGAGCAATAAGCGACTATAACAAATCAATAGAAATTGATCCTAAAACAAACGCTGAAGTTTATTTTTTGAGAGCTATTTCAAAATCTAAAATAGCTGACGATTTTTATGATGAAATAAATGATTATAACAAAGCCATTGAAATTGATCCTAATTATACTAAAGCATATTATAATCGTGGCATAGTAAAAAACAATTCGGAAGACTTTGAAGGAGCAATACATGACTTTGATTTTGCCATTCAGTCTGGATATAAAATTGGATATTATGAAAGGGGATATTCAAAATATATGTTAGAACAATATCAAGAAGCTTTATTAGATTTGGACACTATACTATCCTTGAATTTATCAGATTACCAGCACATGGATATATATGCAAATGAAAAAAATATTTATTTTTTAAAAGGACTAATACATTTAGAACTTGATAAACTAGATGAAGCTTGTGCTGCCTTTAATAAAGCTAAAGAATTTGGTTATAGTGGTATAGAAGATTATTTGAATGAATATTGTCAATAAGTATTTTAATGTTTTAAAACTTATTTTATCACACTCACTTTCAATATCTTAACATCTTCCACAGGTCTATCACCGGGATATGTTTTAACGCTTGCAATTTTATCAATTACTTCTAAACCTTTCACGACTTCACCAAATACTGTATATTGAGTATCTAAGTGAGGTGTTCCGCCAATAGTAGCATAAGTATCTCTTTCTTTTTCTGTAAATTTTCTGCCAAACTGTTTTTCCATACTATCCATTTGCATATCGGTATATTTCGCACCTTGAACAATATAAAATTGCGAACCAGAACTACGTTTTTCAGGATTTACATGGTCGCCAGTTCTTGCAGCTGCTAAAGCTCCTTTTTTATGGATATATTTTGCATTAAACTCAGCAGGTAGTGTATAACCTGGTCCACCATTTCCTAAAGGTCTATTTGGAGCAGCTCCTTTAGAGTCGGGGTCTCCACCTTGGATCATAAAACCATTTATCACACGATGAAAAAGCAAATCTTCATAAAAGCCTTCGTTTGCTAATTTAATAAAATTATCACGATGCTCAGGTGTGTCGTCGTATAACTCAACTGTCATATTTCCCATGCTTGTTTCAATTAAAACTT
>DAONZU010000061.1:2149-13646 GCA_035406965.1 Bacteroidales bacterium | reverse complement strand
TTGACCATATTTTTGCTGTACTTCCTGAATTTGATTTAAGAGTTTATCAAGCACCTAGTGGGGAAGATTTTAGGACAATTTAAATAATTGAGAATTAAGAATTGAATAATTAAGAATTAATGCTCACTTTGCTCGCTAGGAATTAGCTTTGCTAAACTCATTTCCAACATCATTGATGCTTATAAAACACCGCATAAAAAAAAGCAGTTGCAAAATTTTCACAACTGCCTTTTTTCGGTAGCGAGAGGCGGGCTTGAACCGCCGACCTCATGATTATGAATCATGCGCTCTAACCAGCTGAGCTACCTCGCCATTTTTTATCACCAAAAATGTGAGTGCAAAAATAAGCATTTTACTTAATTATCCAATAAATTATTAATCTTTTTTATTAAAATTTTAATTACAGAGCTTAATAACACATATTTATTCAAGTAAAAGTCGCATTAATTAATTAAAAAAATGTATTTTTGCTTGATTTAATTGATTTTAATGGAAAACAAGTCAAAAAAAAATAATATTTCCTTCTCAATAATATTTGCTTATCTTAAAAGGCATTATTTATTATCATTACTTGCTCTCTATTATTTTATAGGTATAATTCTTTATGTATTTGCAAAAATAGATATTTTAATTCCTTGTCTCTGGTATAAAATATTTAATGTAAAATGTCCAGGCTGCGGACTTACAAGAGCTTTTATTCATTTATTAAGTTTTGATTTTTCTGCCGCATGGGATGCTAACCCGTTAATTTTTATTGTATTTCCACTACTAAGTTTTTTACTAATTAGAGATTTTGTACTATTTGTAAAACACAATAAATGAAATTTTTAAATCATAATAAATATCAAATAAAGCCGTTATTTTTCAAAATTATTTTGTCTATGAAAATATATTTTAGTTTAATTTTAATATTAAGTATAAGTTTTTGTTTTGCCCAAGACCAAGCTGGTTTCAAAGATATGAAAGCCTCTAATAAAAATGCTAAAATAGCGGCGAATAAGCAAATAAATAATTTACGTAATGGCGCTCTTTTAGTGAGATTAAAAACAGGACAAAATACTATAGATGCATTAATAAAATCAGGACAGACAGATTTAGCAGAAAAAAGAAAACAAAAAATAAATGAAGAAAATTTGAGAATAATTAACGCTTTTAAGTCTGAATTTAATTTCTGCCCTGTTTATTTTTTCTATAGCAATGATTCTAAACTAGTTACGGAAGGAAAATTTGATGATGTAAAATTTATTGACGAAAAACTACAAGTAATTGACAAGTTTAAATTTGAGTTTGAAAACTTTTTAATTGCTGAATTTGGCGAAGTTAAAGGCGATACCACAAAATTTTATTCTCATAGCACAATGCAAACTACAGACCACTTTTCAACAGAACCACAAGCAACATATTATGGTGGCGGAAGCACTGGTGCAAAAGGATTAATTATAAAAGACAAAAATTTTAGCCAATTAAGAAGACCATTTCCTTTTTTTGTGAAATATCCTTTTTTTAGAAAAGTTACAAAACAAGAAATTTATACTGTTAGAAAAATGAATAAAAATTTATTTATTTTCTTAAAAAACAATTGATTACTTTACTGATTTGCCAAAACTTTCAATTCTTTAACAAAGTTTTCAATTTCTTCTGTAGTAAAACCTTTTTCTCTACCAGCATCTTCTAAAGTTCCCCAAATTGGTTCTCCGCATCTAATGCAACGTATTCCTTGTTTTGATAAATAATCAATGGAATTAGGATAATTTTCCACTAAATCTTCGATTAAAATATTTTTTGTTATGTCCATTTTTATAAAACAGAAATAAATAAATTTTGTTTAAGGCGGTGTCTCATAAGTGTCAAACTGCTTCGTTGCTTTCAATATTCGGACTCAGTCACGTACTTCTGTACGCTCCTTCGTCCTCAATTTCAGCGCCTTGCATTTTAACACTTCTGAAACACCTTGAAAGGTTGTTGGTTCAACACTTGTTTTGAGACAAACTCTTAATCACATGTTGTCCTACGGACAAACCAATGACATTACTATTTTTCTATGCAAACAAACCAATGTTGAAATCTATCTAATTTTAAAATATTTGTTCAATTTTCACAATCATCTTTGCTCCTACTTGTCTTTGTTCTAAACAAAGATAAAATTGCTCCTGTTGGACAAAAATATCGACACCAAGCGTTATTTATAAAAACTGACAATACAAGCATTACTACTGATAGAATAAGCACAGTTAAAGATGCAAATTGAAATTTAAAAGCAGAAAAAGGTTCAAAATCTTCTAACACAACATCTACAGATAGAACAATTAAAAGGAATATTACAAAAAGATAAACAAATTTTACATATTTTAAATATTTTGTGATTTTATTCCCCAAATTTATTTTTTTCTTTTTATTTAGTTTAGACATTAATTCCTGAGCTGCTCCAAATGGGCAAAGATATTGACAATAGAAGGATTTATTTGTAATTAAAGGTAAAATCACTGCCAAAATCAAAACTGTAAATAAAAATATTTGCTCCCAAATATTTAAACCATTTAACAACCAATAATGGAATAAAGTTAAGCTTAAAAATTTTCCTTGCCAAAATCCCAAAATCCCTACAGAAGCGATTAATAAGTATATTCTAAATTTTCTTCCATATTTTGGTTTAAAAAATGAAATTATCGCAAAAATCAAAACAACAAAAGACAAAATCAAACCTAATAAATTAACCCAATTGCTTGAAAAATCCGAAGAACTTGAATCTGTATATAATGAAAGTCTGTGGTTCACGGTTTGAATAATTGCCTTGCTTGAATAAGTTGCTCCACTAACAGCATTTACTTCTAAATCCAAGGCTTTTTCTGCCGACAGACCATTCCAAGTTTCAAAAAAACCATCTTTTTCCAACATATTCATCCAAGATTTTGTTTCATTATTTGGAAAAAAATAAATCTGCTCAACTTCATCATTACTATTAAAAACAATTGCTAGAGGAATATTGTCGCCAAAACCTTTTATTGAATCACAATAAGGAAAACTAAAAATCACTGTCGCTAATTGCTCATCATTAGAATTAAATAAAGTATAAGAATCTTTTATACTGTCGAGTAAATAATAATTGTAATCAGCTACTAATTCTGGGAAAATTTTAGTTTTTTCGTTGACTTCTTTATTTTTATTTGAATTAGGTTTTGAGCCTGATTTTATTTCATAATTAAAAATTCGTCCCGAACTTAACACAACTATTGCAAGAGCAATGATTAGCAATAATATTTTGATTATTTTTTTCATACTTACACAAAACTAAATAATAAAAATACAAGGTTTTTTATTTAAAGAAATATTTATTTTTTTCCAATCAGCAACTTTTTTGCGAATTATCATTTCATCTTCACAAGAAATATTTGAAGCCACACACAAATAAGTTTCAGAATTTAATGTAGAAAGTAAATCACTTAATAATTTATCATTTCTAAATGGCGTATCCATGAAAATTTGCGACTGATTTTCTTTGCGAGAATGAGCTTCTAAGCTTTTTATCTTAGAAATCTTTTGAGAATTATCAATAGGTAAATAACCATTAAAAGCAAAATTCTGTCCATTCATTCCCGAAGCCATTAATGCCATAAAAATTGAAGACGGACCAGAAAGTGGTTTTACTCTTATATTTTTTTTATGAGCTAATTGTACTATCAAATTTCCTGGGTCGGCAACACAAGGCAAACCAGCTTCACTCAACAAACCTATATCTAAACCTTGTTCAGAAACTTTTAAATAATCTTCAATTCGCTCAATTTCTGTATGTTTATTCAACTCATAAAAAGTTAAATCATCAATAACAAAATTTTTTGACAAACTTCTTAAAAACCTTCTTGCATTGCGAATATCTTCAACAATAAAATGTCTAATATGAGAAATTTCAGAATATAAATTCTTTGGCAAAACATCGTCAACATTTGTTGCTCCAATCAAATTAGGAATTAAATATAGACAAGATTTAAAGTTCATTTCATTTATTAATAATTTGCAAAGTTAAAATAAAACTTAGTTAAAAAACTATTTTTACCTATCATTAATATTTCGCTTAACAATATTTTTACTAAATTTGTATCAAAATATTTATGAAAGCAATTATTTTGGGTTCAGGAACTTCGTTTGGCATACCAGTTATTGGTTGCAAGTGCGAAGTATGCACTTCAACAAACAGTAAAGATAAAAGACTTAGAACTTCAATTTTTCTAAAATTAAACAACACAAATATTATTATTGATGCAGGACCCGATTTTAGGCAACAAGTGCTAAGAGAAAATATCACAAAAATTGATGCTGTTTTAATTACTCACGAACATCGCGACCATATTGGTGGTTTAGACGATCTAAGAGCTTTCAATCATTTATCTAACTCGGCAATACCAATTTACGCCGAAAAAAGAGTTTGTGATGCAATTATAAATGAATTTTCCTACTCTTTTAATACCAATTATCCTGGAATTCCAAAATTTAAAATTAATACAATTTCTGAAGAAAAATTTAAAATAAACGATATAGAAATTTTGCCAATTAGAGCAATGCAAGGAAAACTACCAATTCTTGGTTTTAGAATTAATGATTTTGTTTACATTACAGATGCTAGCTTTATTTCTGAAAAAGAACTTAAAAAGATTGAAGATTGCAAAATTCTCATAATCAATGCATTGAGACATCAAAAACATGATAAACATTTTTCTTTAGACGAAGCTATAAACATAGCTCAAAATACAAAAGCCGAACAAGTTTATTTAACGCATATCAGTTGTTCTATGGGTTTATACGATAAAATAAATTCTAAATTACCCGAAAAAATTCAATTAGCTTACGACGGCTTACAAATAAATTTTTAGAACAACACAAAAGCTTTGCTAATCATATCATACTTGTTGTTTTAACTTTTTTCTAAGTTTTATAAAATTCAATATTATTGTATAAACAAAAACTTTTATTAAATTTGTGCATAAATAAATTAATGTTAAAATTAAATAAAATTGAATTTATGAAAAAGTTTTTACTTGGATTATTAGCAATTTCGTTTCTAAGCGTATCGGTAATTGCTCAAGACGACACTGAGAAAAAAGATGAATCTTATGTATTCACCTTAAAAAAGGAAGTTAAAACAACACCTGTAAAAGACCAATACAGAGCTGGTACTTGCTGGAGCTATAGCGGTTTAGCATTTATTGAATCTGAACTTTTACGCCTTGGCAAACCAGAAATCGACCTTGCAGAACTTTTTATTGTACGTTATACATACAACGACAAAGCTGAAAAATATGTAAGAATGCATGGCGAAATTAATTTTAGCGGTGGCGGTGCTTTCCATGATGTGTTTAATGTAATTAAAAAACATGGAATTGTACCCGAAGAAGTTTACACAGGCTTAAACTATGGCGAAACTAATCATGTTCACGGGGAATTAGATGCTGTTTTGAAAGGCTATGTTGACGCTGTTATTAAAAATGGAAATAAAAAACTTTCTACAGCTTGGCTAAGAGGCTACAACGGCATTTTAGATGCTTATCTTGGCGAAGTTCCTGAAGAGTTTACTTATGAAGGTAAAAAATACACTCCACAATCATTTGCAGAACATTTAGGAATAAATACTGATGATTATATAAATATTACTTCATATACACATCATCCATTTTATGAAAAATTTATTCTTGAAATTCCAGACAACTGGGCTTGGGGAACTGCTTACAACCTACCTATGGACGAAATGATGCAAGTTTTAGACAATGCTATTAACAACGATTTTACAGTATGCTGGGGTTCTGATGTTAGCGAAAAAGGATTCAAATGGACAAGAGGTTTTGCTGTAATTCCAGAAGAAGATAGACCTGACTTAGACGGTTTAGAAAGGGACAAATGGGAAAAACTTTCTGCAAGAGAAAAAGAAAGCCTTTTATATGCTTTAGATAAACCAGTTCCTGAAAAAACTATTACTCAAGAAATGAGACAAGAAGCTTTTGACAATTACCTTACTACTGACGACCACGGAATGTTGATTTGTGGAATGGGTACAGATCAAAATGGCACAAAATATTATTACGTAAAAAACTCTTGGGCAGCAAGCAACGAGTATGATGGATATTTTTATGCTTCAGAAAGTTTTGTGAAATATAAAACTATGAATATAGTTGTTCATAAAGATGCTATTCCGAAAGATTTGAAAAAGAAAATGGGAATTAAGTAAAAAAACAATAACTTTTAAACTTTAAAAAGCTGTTTTAATGAAAATTAAGACAGCTTTTTTTATAATACATTATTTCTCTTTTATCAATTCTGGACATTTGTTCCAAAATAAAATTTCGGGTTCAATTTTTTCGCCTTTTTTCATTTTAGCTTCAAGGCATTCGCAAATAGATTTTGGCTTAACTGGACACTTGCTTTTTAAATCCTTTATTATTTCTAAAATCAATTCTAATTGCTCCTGATCTTCGACTATACGCAGGCTATGTTCAAGCATTTCATAAGTATTGAAATACATTTCTTCTTTAATGCTCTGTTTCATCTCTTGAATATACTCTTTAACTTTTTCAAAATTATCTTCTTTCACATTTTGTGAATATGATAATAAATTGCAATTAAATACAAATGCAAAAAGTACAAATGAAAATAAAAAATGCTTATTCATAATTATATATTTTAAAGTTATTATTTCTACCTAGTATTTAACAATAATGTTTTATCCAAGTCAACGCAAACAATGTTTTTTGAATCATTTGTATAAAGATAACCAGTTGATTGATCTATTACAACCCCTTCTTTAAACCAAGAAAAAGTATAATCACCTTGCATAACAGCACTTTTCCACACTAGCTCACCCGTATTTGCATTTAGACATATAATTTTTCGCTGATACCATATATCACTTTTGTAATCAATTGCTGTAAAATAAAGATTACTTTTATAAAAATCCATTTTACCGCCTTCCGAGCCATAAAGATTGTCAATTCTCCATATCTCATTACCAGAATTTGCATTATATGCAAAAATACTTTCTTGAGATCTAGCAAATAATTTGCCATCTACATATAAATTATCAGCCTCAAAAAAACCAACATTTTGGCTAATATAATTAACAGTCCAAACAACTTCACCAGTTAATAAATCAATACAATGCTGAGATTGCATTCCTTGAAAATATAATTTATTATTTGCAATACTAGACTTCTTAACACTTGAATTGCCATCAAAAGTAATATCTTTAACTGTCCACAATAAAGAATCGGAACTCATATTATAAGCTAAAACATCTACTTTTCCTTTAAAAAGAGAAAAATTATGTTGCCTAGCTTGAAAGACCAAAACACTATCTCCGCTTGGCGATACCCATCCTAAAATAGATTCAAAACTTTGTTCATAACCATTCTCTGTATATTTAGCAAAAATGACATTTTGTTGTCCCGACTCTAAGTTAATTTTAATAATTTCAGCTTTAGTTTCAGTATCAGTAGTGGCATATACAGCATCACCAAACACTCCAAATCTATAGTTTAAATTATTTATTCTATGATTCCATCTTTCTAGTCCTAACATAATATCAAAACATGCAATTGATAAGCCATCTGTTACTATTACTAAATTATAATTTTCACCAACCACAAACCAATCTGAAACTCTTTGTAATTTTTCAAAAGTAAACTCTGGTTCAACATTCCAATTTGAATGTTTTTTACCCGTACTTTTGTCATAGACTTGAAATCCATTTTGATAACCATCTTCAATAGGTAAAAAAGTACAAAATAAAGCATAATTACTAATCAAATAAGGATTTGACATAAAATAAGACTGAGCAGAATCTGCATAAAATGGACGAAACCAAACAACCGAAAGAGTGTCTTCAATAGTATATTTGGTAGGTTCTGAAAAATTATCTGTAGAAGGTTTTTTACAACTCCAGGAAAATATTGTCAAATTAATCAAAACAAAAGCAACAATAATTTGTATTTTACTTAAACAAAATTTGCTATTATTTATTACATTAAAACTCATCTCAGTTACAAGCTTTCTACAAATATACAAATTTTATTTATTATAAACGCAAAATAGCTTTAAAAACTTTATGAACTTTTGCTTTCAGCGAGCTCGCAAGCTCGGTTCAAACTTTTAACTAATTATCCTACATTTCCTGTTATATAAGGCGTAGCTCTTAAAAGCTCGCCTTGTTCACCATACTCAAGCATTTCAAAAATTTTAATTGTTTCTATGCTTAAATAAATAATGTAAGAATTTCCATTTTTTAGTTCTATAAAAATAGTATGTGCAGAAAATCCGTCATTAGTTGCATAATGATAAATTGCTTGTTTGATGTCGCTTAGCTTTTCTGGTTTTACAAAGCCTTTTTCATTTTCACCAGCAATTAAATCGCATATAAATCGTTCTTTATCTCCTTCAAACACACCCATGCACTGTTCTGACACGTAATATGGTAAAATATATTGCAAGCATAGATCAACATCGGCAAGCACAAGTGCTTTAGCAAAACCTTCTGCTAATTGTTGTTCAGTGCTATTTTGATTAGGATAGTCGTATTGTCTTACAAATTTTTCGTTTTGCCATTTATACACGTGCATTTCCAATCCATTAATAGTTAAACACACAGAAGTTCCATATCGAGGGAGATAACAATTAATCCAATTGTCGAAAATATTTGTAGCAATACTTGTTTCTGCGGAATTTCGCATCTCTTCTATTCCAAATTTTGTTGTAGAACTCATTTTCCCATTGCTAAAGAGATAGAAAGCCCATGCACCAAAGCCACTTGTTCCAACTAATTTGTCTCCATTTTTCAAATTCCAGTAGCACATTTCCCAGCTACCATAATTTTCAAATTCTAAACTTAGGTATCCATTTTTGTAATCACAATGTTTTATATGTTTTTCCAAATCTGCAGGCTTATCCGAAGGTAAAAGCATAAAAGCATCGGAAGGAAGTAAATTAAATAGAGTTTTAACATCAACTTTTTGCTGTGCTACAGTGCTTGAAACCACACCCAACATTGACGCTGCAAAAAATACAAATACAATAAAAATTTTGTTCATTAGTTTCATTATTTTTAAATTTTATTTCCAAATTTCTGTTTTCACTTTTTTAAAGGCAGATTCTGGAATATCTTCTTCTAAATAAGGAAGTTTATCTATATACATTGTAATAGTTTTGCCATCACGTGGTAATCTAAAAAGTATGTCTTTTATTCCATTATTAGATTCCCAAATTTCGTTAGCTTGTTTTTTTTGTGTTTCGGTTAATTTGTCGAAATCAATAAACAGTTCTGCCCAAACATCTTGATAACCAGCAAGATTAGCATTGGAGTGTTTTGTAAGTGTTCCATTTTCAAACGAATATGTATTAGCTTGTATGGTGTAACACATTGCAGCACAGTTTTGTTCATTTACAGCAATCCACCAAATGTCATCAATTTTTTTAGCAAACATTTCCCACAAACCTTCAAATCCCATTACATGTCCATCAAGATCTAGATACCCACTTGATAAGTCTAGATTATCTATCCACATTCTATCTATTTCTCCCTTAAATTTGCCTTTTGCCATTTGTTGTCTATCTTCTTGAGTAGTATTAGCATACAGAATACATACTTCATCAGGTAAAAGTATAAACAGGTCGCGAACATCTGTTGGTTCAGGCTTACCTAATATTTTTTGCAATTGTTCTGAAGAATATGTTGCTATAACTTCAGCAAAAGGGTCATCTCCCTCTTCTTCTACTAATTGAACTGTGTCTGCTACATTTTCTATATCTGTTTCAGCTACTATTGTATCTTTTACTTCAACTTTCGATTCTGCTTGTTCTCCTGTTTTTCCACCTCCGCAACTTATAATTGCAAAAGCAATAAATATTAAAAATACTATTTTTTTCATTTTGCTATTAATTTTTGTTATGATTCTACTTTATTATCCTACACAAAATCAACTTTTATATATTACTATCTTTCTCAACCTCCCATGAATAAGGTTTTTTAAAAGTTTTAAGTGTTTTTAATTCTTTTATATTGAGGTCTCGCCAAACAACTTTCTTCTTATCAGAATCGATATGACCTTCAGTTGCTTTTAGTTTTTTTGTAAGAAAATTAAAACTTCTTTCCCCAAATTCGCCTGTAGCACGATGCACATAGTAGTCATCAGCACCAATAAGAGTAAATTCATTGTTTTGATAGCGGAATTTATACGAACTTGTTGACGAGCCATAACTTCCCATAGTAGCAAAAAACTCAAATTCGATTTTAAGCACACCTTTGCTACTGATAGACATGCCAACATATGGATCTGTCATATAAGAATCATCGTGAGGTAATATAAAACTTTCACTTTTTTCTCCTAAATTGTATAAATTTGTTTCATTATCATAAAAAAGAATTAACAACATTCTTGGTTGTGTCAATTCAGAATATTCATCAAGCAAGACGCTCTCTTTGTGTTGAATAACTAAAACTAAATCTTTAAAGTTATCCTTATTTAAATCGCCTTGTACAGAATCTAATAACATCCAAGCATTTGGAATAAAGTTTTCAACATCTTTTCCCTGCGCATTAATGTTAGGGTACAAAAAGTCCTGACCATATGCAAATTCAAATGTCAGAACAAATAATACTGTTAGAATTTGTTTCATTTTATTGCTTATTTTTATGTTTTCCACAAACTTATAAATTTTATTTTTATAAATGCAACAAAATTGCCACCATTTTTTATTAAAAATCACTTGTTAATTACTTTGGGATAAAAATTTTGTATTTAATTTTTTAATTGCTGCATTTAAGTTAATTTTATAGCCTTGCGTTTTTTTGAAAAAGATTTTAGAAAATGATTGATTTTACACACTTACACGTCCACTCACAGTACTCTATTTTAGATGGAGCAGCATCAATTAATGCCTTAGTAAAAAAAACTAAAGATAGCGGAATGACTTCTTTAGCTTTAACCGACCATGGAACTTTATTAGGAATTAAAGAATTTCATGAAGTTTGTTTAAAAAATGACATAAAACCAATCTTAGGTTGCGAAGCTTATGTTGCAAGAAGAAGCATTCTTGACAAATCTGAAAAAGAAGATTTATCTGGAAATCACTTGGTTATTTTAGTTAAAAACCTAACTGGTTACTATAATTTATTAAAATTAATGTCTATTGCTAGCACAGATGGCTTTTATCAAAGACCAAGAATTGACAAAGAATTGTTAGAACAATATAAAGAAGGCTTAATTGTTTCGTCTGCTTGTTTGGGTGGTGAAATTCCAAGACTTATAGATAATGATAGAATTGATGAAGCTAAAGAAGTAATTTTATGGTTTAAAGAGGTTTTTGCAGATGATTTTTATTTAGAAATAATGCATCATCCTAGTGATGACCCAGAACAAAAAACTGATGTCTCGGACAGACAATTAAAAGTAAATAAAAAAATTCTTGAACTTGGACAAGAGCTTGATGTTAAAGTAATTGCTACAAACGATGTGCATTTTAC
>DAONZU010000061.1:0-2049 GCA_035406965.1 Bacteroidales bacterium | reverse complement strand
TTTCCAATTCCTGAAGAGTTTGGAACTATTGAACAATGGAAACAAAAATATTCAGAACAAGATCTAATAGAAGAATTTACCGAAAAAAGATATAATGCTTTGCATGGCTACGATGCTATTTTAAGAATAAAATTCGAATCTGATTATTTAACACATTTAGTATTAATAGGTGCAAAAGAAAGATATGGCGAAAACTATTCTGAAGAAATAAAAGAGAGAATAGATTTCGAACTCAACACAATAAAAACCATGGGTTTTCCTGGATATTTCCTTATTGTTCAGGACTTTATTGCAGCAGCAAGAAAAATGGGAGTTTTTGTTGGAAAAGGAAGAGGTTCGGCAGCTGGCTCAGTAGTAGCATATTGTACAAAAATTACTGATGTTGACCCAATAGAGTTTAATTTACTTTTCGAGAGATTTTTAAATCCTGATAGAATTTCAATGCCAGACGTGGACATCGACTTCGACGATGACGGAAGAGCTTTAGTTATTGACTATGTTACAGAAAAATATGGACAAGACAAAGTTGCTCATATATGCACTATCGGAACCATGAAAGCCAAAGGAGCTTTAAGAGATGTTTCAAGAATATTAGGCATACCACTGCCTACGGTAAATGCTTTAACTAAAAAAATTCCAACTTTAGGCTCTTTAAGCAATGCTTATGAAATAATATTAGAAACAGAACAAAAAACAGGCTCTATCGACAAAGCCATAGCAAATATAGAAAAAGATTATAAAATAGCTTTAAGCGAAGACAATGACAAAGAAGTTAATATTTTAAACACAAGACTTATAATTGCTCAAGAAATAAAAAATGCTAGAGAAACAAATGATGAAAAATTACTGAAAGCCATTGCTATTGCCTGCACATTAGAAGGAGCAGTAAGACAAACAGGTGTTCACGCTTGCGGAATTTTAATCGGAAAAAACGATTTAGAAAATCATATTCCATTAATGAGAGCTAAAGACGATTCAAAACTTTATGCCACACAATACGAAGGAAGTTATGTCGAATCCATAGGGCTATTAAAAATGGACTTTTTGGGTTTAAGAACTTTATCAATCATAAAAGAAACTCTAAAAAATATTGAAATATCTAGAAAAGAAAAAATTAGTGTTGATAATTTACCATTAGACGATAAAAAAACTTTAGAAATTTTCAAAACAGGAGCAACAACTTCAATATTTCAATTTGAGTCGGAAGGTATGAAATCACATTTACGTGCTTTAAAACCCAACCATTTTAACGACTTAGTAGCTATGAATGCCTTGTATCGTCCTGGACCGATGGAATATATTAAAGACTATATTGACAGAAAACATGGAATCCAAAAAACAGAATACGACCATCCAATAATGGAGAAATTTTTAAAAGACACTTACGGAATTACAGTTTTCCAAGAACAGGTGATGCTTCAGGCAAGAGCACTTGCAGGATTTACTAGAGGTGAATCTGATAGCCTAAGAAAAGCAATGGGAAAAAAATTAAGTGCTGAAATGGAAAATTACCATCAAAAGTTTACTGAAGGTTGTAAAAATAATCCCAAATTTATTGAAGGTTGTATAAGTGTAAAAAAAGACCCTGATGAATTAATAGATAAAATTTGGAAAGATTGGGCTAATTTTGCTAAATACGCATTTAATAAATCTCATTCGGTTTGTTATGCTCATATTGCATTTCAAACTGCATATCTAAAAGCACACTATCCAGCCGAATTTATGGCAGCAAACCTTACGCGCAATATGTCTGAAATAGATAAAATTACTACACAGATGGAAGAGTGCAAGCGAATGAAAATCAAAGTGTTAGGTCCTGACGTGAACGAATCATTTAACGATTTTACAGTAAACCAAAAAGGAAATATTCGATTTGGCTTACAAGGAATTAAAAATGTTGGTACTAATGCAGTTGCTAATATTATTGAAGAAAGAGAAAAACATGGAGCATATAAAGACATCTTTGATTTCGTATCAAGAGTAAACCTAAATGCTGTAAATAAGAAAAACATAGAAGCCTTAGTTCATGGCGGTGCTTTAGATTGCTTT
>DAONZU010000060.1:0-14398 GCA_035406965.1 Bacteroidales bacterium | reverse complement strand
TTGGTGGAACTGATGTAAGCATGACAAACACTATTAAAAATTGTAGAAACTATGGAGTTTTCTCAAGAAGTTCGCAACAAATAAAAATTTCTGGAAATATAATCTTTGACAGCGAAAAAGCAATATATTTAGATGCTTCAAACGACAATATACAGCCACCAGAAATTAGCGAATACAGCAATGGCATTCTTTCAGGATCATCTTTACCTCATAGTACAATAGAAATTTTTGGAAGTACTGGGGCTGAAAATGTAAATGAGTATTTGGAGAGTGTGATTGCTGATGAGAATGGGGATTGGGGAGTTGATATTTCTTCAGAATTGAAATATTTCATTTCTACACAAACCTCATCTTTAAACAACACTTCTATGTTGTCGAATTCTTTTATTAATCCACGAACAACACAACTACTAGCAATGTTTCAAAATGCAGATTCTGTTGATCTTGACGACTTTTTGTACGCTAAAAAAATCAATGGTGCAATAAAATATCAATTTAATGTTATGCAAGTTGATTCTGGAGTTAACCAAATAATAACAAAAGACGTGAATTTCATTAGTTTACTCGAACTTGAAAACAATGAAGCTTATTATGATAAAGAGTATAAAATAAAAGTGAGGGCAATTTTTGAGAATGATACTGCGGAATGGGGTAATATATCTACATTAAAAACTATTGAAAATCAAATATATGAATATGGAAAAATAATATTAAGAACAAATCAAGGTGCTGATGGTATAATAAGTCCATATAATAATGAAGGAGAAATTGTACCAGTATTTACAGAAGGTTTTGCAGAAATAAATCAGCACTTAAATGTTAGCAAAATTGAAAGAACATTTGGCTTACTTCTATCTAAATTGCCTGATTTATATAATATTTATACTATAGAGTTCGAACAGAGTTTTTCAACTGACAGTATTTTGACCTATTTTAATGATACTATCAATTTTCAATATGTTGAAAGAGTACCTATTTTTAAAATCTTAGCAACTGGTGACGACCCAAGTTTTCAAGATAACACACAATGGCATCTGCTACAGGAGCATCTTAATGCTATGGAAACTTGGGCTGAACTACCTGATAACAATAACTTTGTTACAATTGCCATAGTTGATGATGCCGTTAGATTAGATCATATAGATTTAGCTGACAATATTTATATTGACACAAGAGAGCTAAGCCCTGAGGTAGTTAATGACATATTAACTTACTATGATTATAATGATAATAACTTCATTGATGCTAATGAATTTGTTGCTTACTGTAAATCAATTTATACACCGATTAATAATTTAGTTGATGTATATACTTATCGAGATTACTTGCCAACAATTTATACTAACACCGATGGTAATGGCAATAGCATTAACGATGATATTTTTGGTTATGATGTAGCTGATGAAGATTTACTTGCACAACCAGTAATTTATGATTTTGGAACAAATTTTTTCCATGGTACTCATGTTGCAGGTATAGCAGCAGGTGTTACTAGCAATGCAGAAGGAATAGCATCATTGTCAAATAATAAGGCTAGAATAATTCCTGTAAAAATTAAAAAAAATAACAACACAAATCCTTTATCCTTTAATGCACCATATGAGGGTATAATGTATGCAATTTCAGTAAATTCAGATATAGTAAATTTGTCAATAGGTGTAAATCCTGATGTTGTTGACATAAATGCTTTAAAAAATCTTATTTCATCAGCTTTTAATAATCTTGGAATAGTATTTATTGCTGCAAGTGGTAATACTGCTTCTGGGTTAGAACCGCCTTCATATTTTGAAAACGTAGTTTCGGTTGGTGCAACTAATCAGAACAAATTAGTATCTGAATTTTCAAATTTTGGACCTGGTCTTGATTTTTTTGCTCCAGGCTCTGATATTTACAGCACATCAAGCAGTAATTCTGCTCCTTACAAGTTGCACTCAGGTACTTCTATGGCATGTCCTCAAGTTACTGCATTATGGGCACTTTTAAAGTCAATTAACCCTAATGCAACTTTTGATGAAATATACAATTGCATTGCATCAACTTGCATTATTCCTGAAAACTGGTACACAGATTGTAACCAAGCACCTGGTAATATGCCATGGTCTAACAATGTTAGCAAGCACGGTATAATAAACCCCAAAAATGCTGTTTTATATTTTAACCAACTTTCACCAGTTGCAATGTTCGAATATTTGGAAAGTTCTTTTTGCCCTGGACCTAATATCGAGTATCACTTCTATTCTACCTCAAGTGGTGGTCCAATCACATCAGACATGGGGGTTTTATGGTCATGTGAGCAAGAAGGAGTTCAATTTAGTTCTCCAAATGATTTAAACACTAATATTTCCTTCCTTTATGAAGATACTTGTACGATTGTATTTACTATTTATGATACAACAACAAACGAAATAAAAAGTCAGTATAAAGAAGATATAATCGTGAGTTTACCAAGTGTAGAAATAAATAACACAGATAACTTTAGGTCATGCAAAGGTTTTGAGGTTTCAGTATTTTTAACTTTTTCAGGCACTCCTCCATTTAAATTTACTTATACTTATGATGGTGTGTATCATCATGAGATTGATAATGTACAAACTCACGATTATACATTATTTATAAGTGGTTCAGAAGAATTAAACACAGGTTCATATGAATTAAAGATATTAAAAGTTGGGGACAACTTCTGTATCAATGACGAAGAAACTTTCGCCACTCCATTCCAAATCATTGATTGCGACTTATGCTCAAAAAAACACAACAGTATTATTACTTGGCAAAAAGGTCGGTTCCTATTTAATAACGATTTTGTAGGACAATACTCATCACAAGATCCAACTGCATATGCTGAGTCATCTTGTGCTATTACAAATGAAAATCAAGAGCCTTTGTTATTAATGAAAGGAGACAATATTTATAACATTTGGTCAACAAATTATGTAAATATTACTGAAGAATTTTATGAACAATCATCAACTTTTGGAGAATCTTCAAAAGAAGGCAACTTAATTTTACCGCACGATACTGGAAATCCAGATTTATATTACGCTTTAGTAGTTGCTGATAACGGTAGTCCGTTCACCGAATCTTTACGATATTATATAATTGATGTAAAAGACCCTGATAGCATGTTGTTTGTAAATACAGAAACCGTTTCAAATTTTGATGAAGAGATAATAGTTGCTTGTGAAATAAGCGATAACTATGGCTACTGGATTTTAACAAATACCAAACCCCTAGAACCCTCAACAATAAGTTCTAATATATTAAACCTCTATAAATTGCAAAATAATGACTTAAAATTTGTTGGAACAATTAATATCGAATATTATAACACTTTTTCCCACATGTGTTTTAGCCCAAATATGAATTTATTAACAATTCAAGAAGAACAATATAAAACAAGTATTTACAAATTCAATAGAGAGCTAAATTGTCCTATCGAGAACCGGTTGAATTTGCTTAGAACAATTGATCACACTAATATTGCATTTTTTCCCAAATTTTACGAATTTTCTCCTAATAGCAAATTATTATACACTACAGGCGGTGGAAAGTTATTACAATTCGAGATATATGATTATGGAAATGATGAGCCGTCACATACTATTGGTGAATTTTTTTCAAATATGAGATTAGGTTTGGATAATAGATTGTATATTGGCAGATATACAAATAATAGTATTGCCCTTATTGGAAATCCGAATGGAGCCGGAGCATCTTGTTCGTATAACAACAATTACCAACCTACAGAAGCATTAACTACAAATTTATCCCGAAAAACTGCCGAAATCCCATTTAAGTTTGATATAGTTGAAGAAGAAACGTCAGGTTGCCAAGTTAATTTAGTCATAGATAATTTAACAGGATATGAACCTTTTACATATTTATGGAATGATAATTCTACTAATAATTATTTAAATAATGTCGGACTTGGCGAGTATTCTGTTACAATAACTGACACACATGGTTGTACGCTTGACCAAACTTATAATGTAACGAGTTTAAATTATCCATTATGTAACATTGATTTAACTAATAATGTATGTTTTGGAACTACAAACACAGGAAGTGTTGTTTTTAGCATAACAGACGGGACAGCTCCTTATGTGGTTGAATTACTTGTTGCAGGAACTGTTATAGAAACACAGTATTTTGATGCTGCTGGTTCTTATTCTTTTGTAAATATTGAAGTTAATAATTATTCAATTAGAGTTACAGATAATATTGGATGTCAAAACGAAGTGTTCTTTACAATAGGTCTTGCGAATGAGATGGAACTTACATTTTCTCTAATTAATATGCCATGTGAAAATTCGTCAAATGGATCTGCATCTGTTGATGTTCAGTTTGGAGAAAGTCCTTATACTTATATTTGGTCTAACGGTGAAACAACACAAACAGCAATTTCATTAACAGCAGGTAATCATACAGTAACTGTTGTTGATAACAATAATTGTTCTATTATAGGAAATGTAAATATGCCTGCTCACCCTACACCTACTCTTACACTTTCTGCTAATCCTGCTACAATTTATTCCGGAGAAACTTCAACATTAACTGCTGAAATTAGTGGTGGAACTCCTACTTATTCTTATGCATGGACACCTAATTTGCCAAATCAAGCGACCAATAATGTTACACCTATTACAACAACAACATATACTTTAACAGTTACTGACACACATGGTTGTACTAGTTCAGATGCAACAACTGTCGTAGTTGAAAATATGGGATTAATAGCTACCTATAACAACCCTGTTTGTCAATACACTCAGTTGCAACTATTTGCTCAACCAGATGGACTAGATTACCTTTGGACTGGACCTAATGGTTTTACAAGTAACGAACAAAACCCTATAGTAACAACATCTGCAAACATGTCAAACACAGGAACTTATACACTAACAGCAACTACTCCAAATGAATATAGCAATACCATAAGTATTGAGGTGGAAATACATTCAGTCCCAGAAGTTGCTATTGGAGGAAATCCAACAGTTTGTGAAGGGAATACATTAGCATTAATAGGTGGAATTGATGGCTTAGCTGAATACCATTGGACAGGACCAAATGGTTTTGTAAGCAATTTGCAAAATCCAATAGTTTCAACTAACGCAAGCACAGACATGGAAGGAAATTACATATTAACAGTAACAAACGAATTTGGCTGTACTGCTTCTGCTGTTTCAAATGTTGAAGTTATGCCAATCCCACACAATGCTGAGTTCTCTTTACCTTCATGTATTTATATTGATAACAATTATTTATTTACTAATCTTGGTAATAATGACGATAGTTTTGAATATACATGGGATTTTGGCGATGAAACAATATCAAACCAAGCTTCGCCTAATCATACTTTTCTAAACCAAGGATACCACTGCATAACACTTACTGTAGAAAACCAATGCGGTATTTCAAGCTATACACCACCAAAACCTGTGTTCTTGTATCCAAATATTTGCTCATGTGAAGAAGAGTACAATTCTCCTATAGACAGAACAATTACAGGCACAGAAGCAGTCTCATGGGATGATTCTTGGAGTCCAGTTAAAAAAGACATCATTATTGAATCTGGTGCCAAGTTAACTATTGATGGTCAAACTATTCAATTTGGACCAGAAGGAAGAATAATTGTAAAGCCAAAAGGTGAGTTATTTATTAATAATTCTTCTACTCTTCAAGGGCTAGAATCTTGCAACAATATGTGGCAAGGAATAGAAGTATGGGGTAACCCCATGTACGAGTCTGAAAGCAGTGAGCAAGGACGCGTTAAAGTAGCTGCTGGAGAAAACAAAATAAAAGATGCTCATATTGGTATCTTGGTAGGAGCAAGAAATATGGATAATATTTGTGATTTTGATTTATTATCAGCTTTTAATTCTGAGTACTCAGGTGGATATATTGGGAATAAGCAAAGTTTGAATTTCATTAACAATGGTATAGGTATTAAATTATTAAAAAAATATCCAGGAGGATATCCAGGAACAGGCACGGATGGCGCTTATCAAATGATGTCTTTTGAAACAGAAAGTGGAGGCTTACTTGACCTTAATTACAATTCAGTTTCTGGAGCTAGTCCTTATCCAAACATACACAACCCATGGGCTGGTAAGGCAAATAGTTTACAAAGAACTGATGCAGGCATATGGATGGAAGGCATAAAATTTTATAAATTATATAATAGCAAATTTACAAATGTTCAATATGGAATTCTAGCGTATAACTCATGTCTCAATGTTATC
The DNA here is from genome assembly GCA_035406965.1 of Bacteroidales bacterium. GTDB lineage: Bacteria > Bacteroidota > Bacteroidia > Bacteroidales > ML635J-15 > Bact-19. Next base: position 8,156 of record DAONZU010000060.1, on the reverse strand, counting down.
AAAACTAATTTCGACAATGCTGTTTATGGAGTCCGAATTGAAAATTCAAATTCAGAACTTAATAGTGGATACAACATCGAAGGCTGTGAATTTAAAAATATTATTGGAACTGGTGACGACGCTTTAGAAGATTTTACTAGTGCTGGTATTTTTATCAACAGTAGCTTAAATACCGAAATACATGGAAATATATTCGGCATAGAAGAATCTCCACAATCAGAAAACAATATTGGAATATTTACTTTAAATTCATTATCAATGAATATTTATCAAAATAAGTTTAAAAATATGAAAAAAGGAATTTTTACGAGTAATATAATCATAACATCAATTTTCCCTTTAATGGTGGATACCGACCTCCCTACTAATAAAATTGGTGCTGGGCTTAAGACTTATTATGATATTACTGGGCTTGAAAATTGGGACGGAAACTCATTTGAAAAGTGCAATACTAGTGTTTATACATTTTTATTTAACACAAATCTTATTCTAAAATGTAATAATTGTAAAAATGATGATGTAAATCTTGGAGCATATTATGTTAATTTTAAAAATGAAGGATTTATGGCAAATATTGGAGCACCACCACAACAGCAATCTACTGCATTTTACAATTCCAAACGACCAGGAGGCAATGAATTCACACCAGATTATCCTTTTTATAATGGTTTTTATAAAACTATTATGTCTAATACTGAATATGAATATTATGCTCATCAGGGTCCATCTAAAGTTATTCCAACTTCTCATAATGAAAGTGAAATTGATATGTCAAATCATATACATACTTCTACACAGCAAAAACCAGCTAATAATATCGCATGTCCACCACCTATATATCTCATTTCATTTCCGGTATCTTTACCATTAGTCATAGTAGAACCTAATGGTGCTAAAAATTATCCATATAAATATCTTGACAGTTTGAAAAATAATATTGATAGCTTGTCGTTTGTTAGAGAAGATATAAGACAAAACTTAGATAATGGTAAAACTCAAGAATTATTAAATGATATTTATGGTAATATGTCAAACGGTAGATTAAAGAATAAACTTATTGCTAACTCACCATTATCTGATACTGTTTTATATGCTTTAATGTCTGAATATCCTCTTTCACATGGTAATTTTAAAAATGTAATGACTATTAATCTACCTGTTAGCAAAAATCTCACTTCATTATTTTATAATGTTATGGCTCAAATACCCCAAGGAATTTCAAAACAACTAATTCCACTACAAGGGGTTAACTTTAATTATCAAAATATTACTTCCCTTAACAGAGAGATAGAACATTTGAATTTAGAAAGAGGTTTTGTTCTAAATCAATTGTTAAATCGTCTTACAGACAGTGTTAACAACAGAAGAGATGATGCCTTATTGTTACTAGAACTTGAAAACACAGACTGGGCAAAAGCAACTCTTGTTGCATCATATATTGAAGATGGACAATATAGTCATGCAAGAGAAAAATTGTTACAAATACAATCAAATGACCCTTTAGCACAAGACTTTATTGATTACCAAAATATGATGCTTGATATTTACGAAGATAATAGAACTGTTTATCAAATGGATAGCACTGAAATTGCTTTTATTCGAGAATTAGCATATAAATGTCCCGCTGGTATAGCTTCAACAAATGCACAGGCTATTTTATCTTTGTTATATCGTGAAAATGTACCTATCTGCCCAACGATGGTAGGAACAAAGAGTATTCGTATTAACAACAATAACAACATAAATGATGATAAGTATAATAAACCTATTTTAGATATTATTCTTGGAGATAATTATCCTGATCCTGCAAGCGATTACACAATAATCCCATATTATTTGCCTGAAGATACTGATGGAATTATGGAAATTTATGATGCTATGGGTAAAGTTATTGCTATATATAATCTATACCAAGGCGACAATCAATTAAATATTGACACAAAAAATTTACGTCCAGGTATTTATACTTACACTTTAATAACAAAAGAACATGGAACAATAAGCAAAAAGTTTATTATTTATAAATAAATTCAATAAATTAATTAATTTTGAAACAAGACAATTAAATTAAAAGTTTTATGGTAAAATCAAAACATTTAACACTTATAATATTCTTTTTATCCCTTATAAAAATAGCATATTCTCAATCGTGGCACACTTATTTTGGCGATACAATTTGGGATGGAAATTTGGATATGCAAGGTCTTTATATTGATGGAAATTCTTTTATTATAACAGGTGGATTTAGAAATATTGGCAATGAGCCAATTAGACTAATGGCTAAATGGACTGATTATCAATGGTTAGGCTATAATCTTTCTGCTTCTACACATGGTTGGCCCACTTGTTTTGCAAACTATAAAAACAAACTATATACAGGATCTTCAAATACTTGGGCACCAAATGGAAATCTTTATAATAACTTTGTAATCTGGGATGGTGTTCAATGGTTACCGGCTAATCCACCAATAGGTGGTACTATTATTGGTTTAAAAGTAATAAATGATAGCTTATTTGCAGTAGGAAATTGTGAATTTGGAGCCAAAGTATTGGTAACCGATGGGAACACATGGGAATATTTGGAAAATATAGAAGCAAATCATGCTGCCAGTATTATTGAGTACAATGGTGAATTGCTTGTTGGTACAAATTATGGATTATGGAAAAGGGTTGGGTATGATACTTGGCAACAATTTCCTGGTACACCACAAGGCTGGGTAAATGCAATGCTTGTAGATAGTATAAATAATTTTTTATACACAGGAGGTTCATTTTTTTATGTAGGAGATACTATTGAATCTCACTGCATTGCAAAATATGATGGATTTCAATGGTATCCATTAGAAATGGGTGTTATGGGAGATGTTTGGCGTGGAGTTATGGAAATGTATAGAGGTGATTTATATTTTGGCGGATTTATGAATGTTACAGTAATAGATACAACATGGATTAATTTTATTGGACGATGGGATGGCGAAAAAATACACTCGGTTGGTGGTGGCACATCTGGAGTTGTTTATGGATTAAAAGTTTTTCAAGATACACTAATAGTAGTTGGAAATTATACTTATGTAAATGTTTTAAACGGTGATTCAATACATAGCCAAGGTATGGCAAAATGGTATATGCCACCAGCAAACGATTGTAAGTACTTGCAACCTGTTCTACATGCTTGGCAACAAACAGGAGTGTCTGAAAATGAGTTTTATTTAGTTAATGGACAAGCAATAGTAAACTTCTACAACAATAATGCTTATGCAGATTCTTGGCAATGGGATTTTGGTGATGGTGTTTCAACTAGCAATGAAAGATGTCCTACTCATACTTTTAATTATCCCGGAACATATAATGTGCAACTTACTGTTACGGATGGACAATGTATAAAAACTATAGAAAAAGAAATTAAAATCCTACTAATCACAAATGTATCGGAAGAATTAAAACAAAATACCTTAAATATTTTTCCTAATCCAGCAAGTGAAAAAATAAATATTGAATGTTTTGTCCCCGAAAACTATGACAGTGCTTCTATACAAATCATATTACCAACAGGGCAAGCAATAAAATCAATAGCTTTAAATAAAGGTGAAAATAAAATAAATATTTCTAGTTCAAACTGGAATTATGATTTTGCAATTGTAAATTTGATTTTTAATAATGAAATAGTTCAATCAAAAAAAATACTGATAAAAAAATGATGTTAAAGAAAAACTTATATATTATATTTATTATTATATTATTTAATAATATTGCAAATGCTCAACTAGATGCACCAAATTTAATTAATACGTTTGTTCCAAACCCATGTACTATGTCTTTGCCATTTTCACCAGTTTCTGGTGCCGAAAAATATCATGTACAGATATCTACTTCTTCAGACTTCGACTCCGAAATTATAAATGATACAACCTATATTACAAATTATTATTTGCCTATACTCAAATATTCTACTCTCTATTTTGTAAGAATAAGAGCCATAAACTCAACCGACACTTCTTTATGGAGTAACACTGTTAGCAACACCACTGCTTCGCGTGGAACAGTAAGCGTTCAACAAACCACAAATGGTAATCACATTGCAATAGAAACTCGTAACACATGTGCTCTTGAGTGCTGGTGGGAAGTTGACACAACACAAACATTTGACTCTCCAATTTTAAGAAGAGACACTACATATTCTGATCACAATATTACTATTGAAACACCATATTACTTTTGCACAAACTATTATATTAGAAATAAAGCCAGAACAGTAGTTGATACAACCCCAAATTGGTCTCATCATCAATGGAATTATATAAATATCCCTTGTTCGCCGACATTAGTTTCTCCAAATAATTTTAATTTTACAAATTCAATTAGCAACTTAAAAATAGAAAGATATAATCAACCTTTGCGTTATGTTTTTGAGCTAGATACAACTTTAGCTTTTACAAATCCAAGAGAATTTGAAATTGCAGAAACTGATAATTCTGATATAGTTTCAGTTGGAGATTTTTACTTTGAAAAACAACATTACTGGCGTGCAAGAGCTATAAACTCTATTGACACATCAGATTGGTCATCTGTGTTTACGTTTAGTATGTGCGGTGTTCACCAAATTTCACCTTTAAACCAAGCAACAAATATTAGTACTAATGCAAGTATTAGTGTTTTGTCAATTGGTAATATAATTGGCTATATTTTTGAACTTGATACTGTCCCAGATTTTTCTTCTAATTTATATATGCAGTATGAAACACCAAATTCAGCAGTAAATTTACAAAACTTATTATTTGGCACAACTTATTACTGGCGAGTAAGAGCATATCACTCTTTGGACACTTCTAATTATACACCTGTAAGAAGTTTTACCACAGTTACAGCCCCAGCACTGATTAGCCCAGAAGATTTATCTGCAAATCAAAACTTAATAATAAACTTAAAAGCGAAATTTCTATCTGGCATTACAAAATACCAATATCAACTATCACAAAACCCTGAGTTTTTGCCAGAACAAACAGAAACTTTAGAACACAGTAATTATGCAAACATGGTTCAAACCGACTTATTGAAATTCAATACAAAATATTATTGGAAAGCAAGATACATAAATGAAAATGATACCTCAATTTGGAGTTCTGTATTTTCATTTGAAACTTTAATAAAACCACAACTTATAGAGCCAAGCAACCAAGCAACACAAGTTACAATAAATAATACAAAGTTGTACTGGCAAAACATTCAACATATTAACAGCTACACCATATGGATTAGTACTACACCTGATTACAACGAATACGAAGAATACTTGCAAATTTTTTATGGAAATATTATGTATTTAAACAATTTACTTCCAAACACAACTTATTATTGGAAAGTAAAAGCCACAAGTGCAACAGATGAATCTGAATGGTCAGAGACATGGTCATTTACAACAGAAAACACAACTAAAGCAGATTTGTTTAATATTGACTACAAACTCCAAATCTTCCCCAACCCTAGTAACAACGATTTTTATGTAAAAATAACACTGCCAAATTACCAAAATGCCGAAATTAAAATAGCCGGGCTAAACGGTCATCTACAATCTATAATTCCAATTACTAACGAAACCACCACAATCCCAACAAAAGGCTGGAAACCAGGAGTTTATATCTGCAATCTATTTGTAGATGGAGAATTGGTAAAAGTGGAGAAGTTGGTGTATGAATAAGTCAGTTAAAAGTTAAAAGTTGAAAGTCGAAAGCGATGCACTGAACGTAGTTGAAGTGTCGAAAGAGGCTGACGCATCTATTGCTTCGCAGAGTTCGCAAGCTCACTCTGCTTGCTCGGATTTAGCTACTATTAGCTCGCTCCCAACACCACTGATGCTCACTCAAGCACCCATGGCGCTCGCTCGGATTTGTAATCCGAGTGTTGCACATTACGCAACCGCACGGATTATAAATCCGCGCGAGCAGAGTAAATTGATTAAAGCTTCCCTAAATATTTCGACACATTTTCAAAAATTCTATTTTCCACATTTTCGCTTTTTGCTTTTTGGAATTTTTCGCCAGTAATTTTTTCAAAAAGTTCAATATATCTATCAGAAACACTATTTACAATTTCATCTGTCATTTCAGGAATTTGTTGTCCTGGCTTGCCTTGAAAGCCATTGTCCATTAGCCATTCTCTAACAAATTCTTTTGAAAGTTGTCTTTGGTTTTCGCCTTTATCAAAACGCTCTTGATAAGTGTCTTTGTAAAAATAACGCGAAGAATCTGGAGTATGAATTTCGTCAATTAAGTAAATTTTACCATCTTTTTTACCAAATTCATATTTTGTATCAACAAGTATTAAGCCCATTTTATCAGCTATTTCTTGTCCTCTTTTAAAAAGTTTCAAAGAATAATCTTCTAACTGCAAATAATCGCTTTCGCTAACCAAACCCGAAGAAATTATTTTATCGCGAGAAATATTTTCATCATGAGCACCTTGTTCTGCTTTTGTTGTGGGTGTTAAAATTGGTTTTTCAAAAGCTTGGTGTTCACGCATTCCTTCTGGGATTTTCACTCCACAAATTTCGCGAGCGCCATTTTTATATTCTCTCCACGAAGAACCTGTTAAATAAGCTCTAACAATCATTTCTACAGGAAAAGATTGGCAGTTCACACCAAGAGTTACCATAGGGTCTGGATTTGCAATTTTCCAATTAGGAACTATATCGGCAGTAGCATCTAAAAATTTAGAAGCAATTTGGTTTAAAACCTGCCCTTTAAAAGGAATTCCTTTTGGTAAAACCACATCAAAAGCTGAAATTCTATCGCTAACAACCATTACTAAAATGTCATCTCCAATAAAATACACATCTCTGACTTTTCCTTTATAAAAGCCTGTTTGATTTTTAAATTTAAAATTAGTTTTAGTTAGAGCTTTCATATTTTAATTTTTAATTAGTTATAAATTTTGTTTTTCACTTTTTTCGTATGCCTCAACAATTTTACCAACAATTCTATGGCGTATAATATCGTGCTTATCAAATTTCACGAAAGAAATTCCATCAATATTTTTTAAAATATTAAATGTTACAGGCAATCCAGAATCTGATTTTTTGGGTAAATCTATTTGTGTAATATCGCCTGTTACAATAAATTTAGAGTTCTCTCCCATTCTTGTCAAGAACATTTTCATTTGAGTATAAGTTGCATTTTGAGCCTCATCGAGAATAACAAAAGCATCGCTTAGAGTACGTCCACGCATAAAAGCAAGCGGAGCAATTTGAATAACTTTTTCTTCAATATATTTTTCTAATTTTCGGTAAGGAATCATATCCAACAGAGCATCGTAAAGAGGTTGAAGATATGGGTCAAGTTTTTCTCTAAGGTCGCCAGGCAAAAAACCAAGATTTTCGCCTGCTTCTACAGCTGGTCGAGAGAGAATAATTCTTTTTACTCGCAATTCCTTTAAAGATTGCACAGCAAGAGCAATAGCAGTATAAGTTTTTCCTGTTCCTGCAGGACCAACGGCAAAAAGCAAATCATTTTCTTTAAATTCTTCAACTAATTTTTTCTGATTTTTTGTGCGAGCTTTAATTGGTTTTCCATTTACGCTATAAAGCAAAACATCAGTTTCCATTTTTTGTTCTGCCACATGCTCATCGCTAGAAATTATCTGCTTAATATCATCTACTGTTAAACGATTAAAATTATGATAATGCTCAAGTATTGCTTGAAATTTTGTTTCAAAAAGTGCAATTTCATCTTTTTCGCCAGAAACTTTTAAAATATCACCTCGAACCATAATTTTTAAGCGAGGAAAAGCTTTGGTTATTTCAGATAAATTTACTTCTCTAAGTCCAAAAAACTTTGCTAAATCTTCAACATCTATTAAAATTTTTTTATCAGTCATTCATAAATTATTTATTGTGCAAAATAACACAAATATTCTGTTAAACATAAAGAAATTTAAAGATTTTTCAAAACCAGTTAAAAGTAAATAAAGTTTTTAGTTATGAGTTTTTAGTAGGTAAGTTATTAGTAGTACTTTAAATTCTTTTAATTTACTTCTAATTTTAAAATTCAAAATCTCTCATTTATCATTTTATTATCTTCATACTAAAACTTAACACTAAAAACTTTCGACTTTTAACTTTTAACTTTTAACTTTTAACTGACTTCAGTCTAAGCTTGGGATAT
>DAONZU010000059.1:5563-14410 GCA_035406965.1 Bacteroidales bacterium | reverse complement strand
TTCATATAGAACCTATGGATAATTGTTAGTAGTTTTATTCGCTTATCATTAAATTGCAGCCTCTTATTTCGCTATCATCAAATCTTCCAGAAATTTCAAAACTTTTGTCTGAAAAAACAGAGCCTAAGTCGCTAGTTTCGATAAAACAGCATGAATTAATATTGGCAAGGTCAATTATGTTTAAAGCTCCTTTACCAACAGTTTTTACAGACAAAGCATCGTAAGGGTCGCGAATTAAAACTTTCATTTGTGGAGGACATTCAAAAATTCCATCTTTTTTTGAATATGCTTGCGATAAAAGCTCAGTCATGCCATATTCAGAATGAATGTTTTCGCAAGAAAAAGCGGTTTTTAAGATTTTGTGAAGTTCGTTTCGAGTAATTTCTTTTCTTCTTCCTTTCATTCCGCCAGTTTCCATAATAATTCCGTGGTTTAGGTTTAGTTTGTATTTTTCAGCAAAATCTAAAAGAGCGAAACTTACACCTAATAATATATACTTCTGAGATTTTTTTTCTAAGTTTAGAATAGTTTGATGTAATTCTTCGTGCTGATTTAAGAAAAAACCGCTTTCAGTCTTTTGAGATTGACGAATTAAGTCTTTTACCATATAAATCAAGCTAGAACCTTCTCTTTCTAAATATGAAGGCAACAAAGCTAAAATAACATAGTTTGATGGTGAAGAATAAAAATATTCAAAATTTTTCACAAAAGATTTTTCGTAAACTTTTATATCCGAAACATAATGAAGCGAAGGAATGTAGCCTGTTGTAGTACTTGATGAAAAAACTACTTCATAGTCTTTGGTTTTGGTTAAAATTTTATTGGTTTTAAAAAATGAAATTGGTAAAAATGGTATTTCGTTTATTTTATTTACAGTTTTTATTTTAAGTAAATTGCAATATTGTTTATAGATTTCATTGTTTTTATATTGATATTCAAAGGCTTGTAGGCAAAGATTTGCAAATTCCTCTTCGCTTTTAATGTCGAAAATTTGATTAATATATTTTTCGTAGTTTAGCATTTTTATTTTGCAAAAATATAAAAGAAGTAGTCTAAAACTATAGTTTTAAGCAAAATAATCAAGCTATTTTAGAAAAGTTTTTTATAAAACTATTTTTTCTTTATAACAACATATTCGTTGTCGAAGGTTAAAAAATAATTTCCTTTTTTCAATTCAGCGACATCTACATTTTGCCCTTGTCCTGCAATTAACTCTGCACCGTATTCGTCAATTATTGCAAATCGAGTAATGTCAGAAAAAACCAATTCTTTTTTAACTTTATTGAGCTTAGTTATTACTTTTACAGGTTCTTTTTCAACATTAAATACCATTTCTTCTGAATAATACCTTTGGTATTTATCATCAATTTGGTAAACTCTAAATTTGTTTTCGCCATTGAAAGGATAAACTTTTACCGAGTATTCATTTTCTTGAGGACCACCTTCGCCGGGGATTCTCTTTATTTCATTCCATTTTCCCCATCTATACTCTTCAACATAAAAAACAAGTTTTCCCGATTCGTCTTTAGTTTTAAAAACTAAATTTTCGTTTAATGCTAAATTACTTTCAGTAATAGAAAAAGTGCTAAGCGGTTTTAGTACGTCAGGATTTACTAATTCTGGTGAACAACCTTCGTGGTGTTTGATAATAATTTGAAAATCTTGACCAAATTTTAGACCAATAACATCTAAATAAATCCCAAAAGTGCTTGAGTTGATTTCGTTTTCATAAATTTCGTTATTAACAATAATTTCGTAGGCACAATATCCTTCGTTTTCGCCTAAGCTCGGATTGGTAAAATATAAATTTTTACCTTGATAAATACCACTTAAAACTAGTTCATTAGCGAATAACACGCTTGAGCAAAATAATGAACAAAAAGCTGAAAAAAATATAATTTTAGTTTTCATAATAAAAAGTTATCAACAATTTTATCAACAAATATATATAAAAAAATTTACTTCCAAATATTTTTTTAAATATTTTTCACTTTTTTTATGATTTTTTCGTGTTTTTCCCAATTTTTTCGTGTTTTAAGTATCTTAAAATTTTTTTTCTATTGTTTGCCATTAATATTTAGTTTTGGAATTTTATTTACATTTAACATTAATTGTTGAAATTTTTGTTTACAAGATTTTTTATTAAAGTGGAAAATCGATTTACAAATGTTATATTTGTAGATTAAGAAATTTATAAATTTTACTTTATGAAAAAAGCAGTTTTATCTTTTATAATTTTATTAAATCTTGGTCTTTTTGCACAAGAGTATAGCGATTATGTTTTGAATTATCCAAATGGCAATATAAAGGAAAAAGGTGTTTTACATTTAGGATTAAAGGAAGGAACCTGGGAATATTATTCTCCTGACGGTAAATTGATGGCAAAAGTTGATTATCATAAAGATATGTTGCATGGCGAAAATATTATTTATTATTCTGATGGCAAGGTAAAAGAGGAATATAATTATTGGGCAAATGAGCGTCATGGTAGGTTTTATGAAAATTATCAAAATGGAAAACCATCTCTAAAAGGCTTTTATCACAGCAATTTGAAAGATAGTGTTTGGCAAGTTTATTACGAAAATGGCAATCCTCAGTTAGAAGTTTTATACAGAAAAGGTTTGAGGATAAAAATTTTAAATGCTTACGATTTAGAAGGTAAGCAAATAGTGAAAGATGGCAACGGGCAAATGATAAATTATTTTAATAGTTTAAAAATTCAATCTCAAGGGAATTTAGAAGATGGGGTAGAGCAGGGCTTATGGACTTTTTATTATGAGAATGGAGTAAAATCATCTGAAGGCAATTTTGAAAAAGGTAAGCGAGTCGGAAAATGGGAAGAATGGTTTGAGAGTGGCAAGAAAAAGAGCGAATTAAATTACGAAAGTGGTTTAAATATTTATTGGTTTGAGTCTGGCAAAAAAGAGATGGAGGGAACTTTAATTGATTCTAAACGAGAAAAATCATGGACATATTGGTATCCAAGCGGGCAAGTTAGAAGTATAAATAATTATGTAAATGATTTAAGAGATGGGGTTCAAATAAAGTATTATGAAAATGGAAATAAACAAAGCGAAATTAATTACAAAAATGGATTGAAGGAGGGCGAGGCTCACTTTTGGTTTGAAGATGGTAAAAAAGATATTGACGGAAATTTTAAAGATGATTTACAAGACGGATTGTGGACATATTGGCGAACCGATGGCAGTAAAGGAAATGAAGGGCATTTTGTAAGAGGAAAAATGGAAGGAAGATGGAATTTTTGGTATGCTAACGGAAGACTGTGGAAAGAAGTTGACTATGCTGCTGGAATAAAAGACGGAGTTTGGAATATATATTATGAAAACGGAAATAAATTTAGAGAAGGAAATTTTGAAAATGGTTTTGAAAATGGCTTGTGGAAAGAATGGTACGATAATGGAGTTTTGGCAATGCAAGGAAATTACGACTTAGGTATTATGGTTGGCACTTGGAAAACTTGGCACGAAAACGGAAGCAAAAAATCAGAAGTGGAATATACAGATGGAGTTCTTTCAGGGAAAAATTATTTTTGGTATCCAAACGGAAAAAAACAAGTAGAAGAAAATTATAAAATTGTTAAAGAAAAATCTTCGGGTAAATTTAGAGAAGAAGAAAGAATAACTTCTGTTTTGCATGGTTCTTATAAAACTTTTAATATTAGAGGAACTGAAATTATTTCAGGAGTTTATTACGAAGGACTACGAAATGGAAAGTTTGTTTATAATAATGATAATGGTAATACTGTAAAAATAGAATTTTACAAAATGGATAAACCAGATGGAAAATGGCAAACTTTTTATGATTTTGGAGCACTAGAATCAGAAGTTAATTATAAGAATGGAATTAAAGAAGGAAAGTCAACTTATTACGACCAAAGAGGAAATATTACTTTTCAGTCTATGTTTCGTGGAGGCAGACAAACCGATGTAATTGTTGACGATAATCCAAATTTACCACAAAATAAAGGAGGACAAAATCAATATAGAAGATGATTAGAATTTTATTAAGTGGATTGTTGATTTTTTTTATATTAAACCTTTCTTCTCAAGAAAATAAAAATATGTATAGCGGAGGTATGTTGTTTTTTCAGCCTGGCTATGTAAGTGCTAGTAATTCTTATCAAAAAATAAATAATTTTAGCACAGGAATTGGTGGAATACTTAGATTTTACTTTAAAAAACATTTAACTTTAGGTATTCATGGAGGAAGTAATAAAGCAATTTATAAATCTAAAAACTCCGAAAATTCGTATATTAGTTTTGCTTACGGAGGACCTTTTGTCGGAATTACAGCCAAGAAAAATAAATTTAGATTTTGCTCTTCGCTTGGAATAGGAATGGGAAAACTTAGAAACTTACATATTGAAAGTCAAACAGGAACAGTTTTAAACGAGAGTGAGTTATTTTTTTATTCAGGTGTTTCTTTGAACCCATTGCTTAGTTTTGATTATAATTTTACAGAAAAAATTGCATTAACTACCCAGCTAATGACAATTATTACTTTATATAACAAAAATGATTTGTATTTTTGCCCAACTTTACAAATAGGAGTTTTATTTAATAGATAAATATAAAATATGAATAGAGACGAGCTTTTTAAAAAAATTATTGCACACTGTAAAGAGTATGGTTTTATTTTTCAATCATCTGAATTGTATGATGGACTAAGTGCAGTTTATGATTATGGTCAAAATGGAGTAGAATTAAAAAATAATATTAAAGAATATTGGTGGAAAGCTATGACCCAGCTTAACGAAGAAGTTGTTGGAATTGATGCTGCAATTTTTATGCATCCAACAGTTTGGAAAGCCTCGGGTCATGTCGATGCTTTTAACGACCCACTTATTGATAATAAAGATTCAAAAAAACGCTATCGTGCCGATGTGTTGATTGAAGAACATATTGAGAAAATTAATGACAAAATAAAAAAGGAAGTAGAAAAAGCAGCTAAAAGATTTGGAGATGCTTTTGATGAGGCTCAATTTGTATCAACTAATCCACGAGTATTAGGATATGCTCAAAAAATTCAAGAAATAAAATCTAATTTTGTTTCGGCTTTAGAAAATAACGACCTTGAAAAACTTCGTCAAATTATTATAGACGAGGGAATTGTCTGTCCTATTTCTGGAAGTAGAAATTGGACTGAGGTGCGTCAATTTAATTTGATGTTCGATACCAAATTAGGTTCTTTAAGCGAAGGAGCAAATACAGTTTATTTACGACCCGAAACAGCTCAAGGAATTTTTGTAAATTATTTGAATGTTCAAAAAACAGGACGTATGAAAATTCCTTTTGGGATAGCTCAAATAGGAAAAGCTTTTAGAAACGAAATTGTAGCTCGTCAGTTTATTTTTAGAATGCGTGAGTTTGAACAAATGGAAATGCAATATTTTGTAAAACCTGGAGATGAACTTACTTATTTCGAAGCTTGGAAAGAAAAAAGAATGAAATGGCATCTTGCTATGGGAATTGCCCCAGAAAAATATAGATGGCACGAACACGACAAACTTGCTCATTATGCAAATGCTGCTTTTGATATAGAATTTGATTTTCCATTTGGTTTTAAAGAATTAGAAGGTATTCATTCAAGAACAGATTTTGATTTAAAACAACACGAAGAATTTTCGGGTAAAAAAATTAGATATTTTGATAACGAAACTGATGAAAGCTATATCCCTTATGTTGTAGAAACTTCTATTGGTTTGGATAGAACATTTTTATCAGTTTTATCTGCTGCATATAACGAAGAACAAGTTGGCAACGAAACGCGTGTAGTTTTAAATTTACCGCCAGCTTTAGCACCAGTGAAAGTTGCAGTTTTGCCTTTAGTTAAAAAAGACGGTTTGCCTGAATTGGCTCGCAAAATAATGAATGAACTAAAGTTTGATATGAATTGTGAATACGAAGACAAAGACTCTATTGGCAGACGTTATCGCCGACAAGATGCTATTGGAACTCCGTTCTGTATTACAGTTGACCATCAAAGTTTAGAAGATGATACTGTTACTATTAGGTACAGAGATAGCATGGAACAAGAAAGAATACCTATTAATAAAGTAGCTAGCCTTGTAAGAGAAAAAGTTGATATTAAAAACTTGTTGAAACAATTAGTTTAAAATTATTTAGCAAGATTTTTTAAAAATAATGAAAAATCCAAAACCAATAGTTTTGTATGTCTTACTTTTAATAAGTATGGCATTGTGGGGTACTTCATATGTTTGGGGAAAAATGGCTTTGGAGGATTATTCGGCTTTTACTGTAATATTTTTCAGATTATTAGTGTCTGTTATTGTTTTATTACCAGTTTTATTCTTGACTAAAAGATTTAAACTTCCTAACAAAAAGAATTTACACCTATTTATAATACTTGCATTTTTTGAACCATTTTTATATTTTATCGGCGAAACTAATGGCTTGAAATATGTTGATGCTTCAATGACATCAGCGATAATTGCTATTATCCCTTTGTTTACGCCTTTTGTGGCTTATTATTTCTTAAAAGAAAAAATACGTGCAGTAAATATATTAGGTATTCTAATTTCAATATTAGGAATAATATTTTTGGTTTTTGATAAACATATGAATTTGCAAGTACCTTTAAAAGGTTTGCTACTTCTTTCTTTAGCTGTTGTTGCAGCAAATGGCTATAGTGTAATAATAAAAAAAATGCCTTTAGACCATTCTGTATTAAATATTTTATTTTGGCAAAATCTTTTTGGGCTGATAATGTTTCTTCCAATTGTTGCGATATTTGATATTCAAGCAATAAAAGCTACAGGCTTTGTTTACGACAGTGCTATCGCAATTGTAAATTTAGGTATTTTTGCATCAACAATAGCTTTTTTATTTTTTATTTATGCTTTAAGATTTATGCCAATTACTAAAGCTAATGTTTTTAGTAATACAATTCCAATTTTTACTTTAATAATCGCTTGGCTTGTGATGGACGAACCACTTAGCATTAGAAAAATTATTGGAGTTTTTATTGTAATTGCTGGAGTTGTGGTGTCGCAGTTGAGGTATAAAAGTTCTTAGTTTTTAGTTTTTAGTTAAACTTTAAAAACTTTACGAACTTTATAAACTTTTAACTCACTTGTTGTGTTCGTTTAAATTTTCAAAAAAGTTAGAATCATATTGTCCAAACTTATCTTGAATAAAATTTAAAATTTCTAAAATTTCTTCGCTCGTTTGTGCGGTTAAAAGTTTTAATCTTGTTTCTTTAAAATCTGGAATAGCCTTGAAATAAAGCGCAAAATGCCTTCTCATTTCGTAAATTCCTTTTTTATCTTCTTTGTATTCAAGTGATTTTTGCAAATGTTCTTTTGCGTATTCTACTCTTTCTATAACTCCTGGACCAGGCAAATGCTTTCCTGTGTTTAAAAAGTGTTTTACTTCTGCAAAAATCCACGGTTTGCCAATAGCTGCACGACCAATCATAATTGCATCAACGCCGTATTTGTTAAATTTATCGTAAGCATTTTGAGCATCTGTTATATCGCCATTTCCAATTATAGGAATTTTAATATTTTGATTTTCTTTTACTTTTCCAATTAAAGTCCAGTCGGCTTCGCCTTTGTACATTTGTGTGCGAGTTCTCCCGTGTATTGTAAGAGCCTGAATGCCACAGTCTTGTAAAAGCAAAGCTACTTCTTCAACATTTAAAGAATCTGAATCCCAGCCTAAGCGAGTTTTTGCAGTTACAGGAAATTTTGAAGTTTTAACAACTAACTCTGTAATTTCTTTCATCAGTGGCAAATTTCTCATCATTCCAGAACCTGCTCCTCTGTTTGCAATTTTTTTTACAGGGCATCCGTAATTTATATCTAACAAATCTGGATTAGCATTTTCGTTTATCATTAAACTTGCTTGTTGCATTGCTTCTGGAATATGTCCGTAAATTTGAATTCCAACAGGTCTTTCGTAATCGAAAATATCAAGTTTTTTTACGCTTTTTTTGGCATCTCTAATTAAGCCATCTGATGAAATAAATTCGGTAAACATTAAATCTGCCCCAAATTTTTTGCACATATACCTAAACGAAGGGTCAGTAACGTCTTCCATTGGTGCAAGAAAAACAGGTTTATCGCAAAATTCGAGTTCGCCTATTTTGAGCATTGATTATTTTAAGATTTTATAGAGTTTGTTTAACTTCAATTTCGTCGAATGCTTCAACAATATCTCCAACTTTAATGTCGTTAAATTTATCAATATTTAATCCACATTCTAAGCCGGCAGTTACTTCTTTCGCATCATCTTTAAAGCGTTTTAAGCTACCTAATTCGCCAGTATAAATTACAATACCGTCTCTAATAAGTCTAACTTTTGATTTTCTATGGATTTTTCCGTCTGTAACCATACATCCTGCGACAGAACCAACTTTTGTAATTTTAAATACTTCGAGAACTTCGCAAGAGCCAGTAACTTTTTCTTTAATGGTTGGAGAAAGCATACCTTCCATAGCATCTTTAATTTCTTCAATGGCATCGTAAATTACAGAATACAATCTAATTTCTATTTCTTCTTCTTCGGCAAGTTTGCGTGCATGACTAGAAGGACGTACTTGGAAACCAACAATTATAGCATTAGAAGCTGTAGCAAGCATTACGTCAGATTCAGAAATTTGTCCTACTGCTTTATGTATAATATTAACAGCAAACGAGTCTGTAGAAAGTTTTATCAATGAGTCTGAAAGTGCTTCAACTGAACCATCAACATCACCTTTAACAATAAGATTTATTTCGTTAAAGTTACCAAGAGCTAAGCGGCGACCAATTTCGTCGAGAGTAATATGTTTTTGAGTTCTAAGTCCTTGTTCGCGTTGAAGTTG
>DAONZU010000059.1:0-5463 GCA_035406965.1 Bacteroidales bacterium | reverse complement strand
AAATCCGTACTCATCAGCAACTAAAGCCATAGTTTCAGCATCTAATCTCTGGTTGATAGAAACGAACAAGCCTAAGCTCATGCAAGTTGCAATAAGTTTATTTACAGGCACATCCATCATTATTGACATTTCGTTTACCGAAACAAATTCCGTAACTTTCAAGATGTTTTTTTCGGCTTCTTGTTTTTCAAATTCTTCTTGGCGTTTTTGTGAAACTAAGTCTCGTTTTTCGCGTCTGTATTTTGATGTTCTAGATTTTTGCTTAGGTGTAGTTAAACGCGCTAAAGTTTCTTTTATTTGTTTTTGAACATCTTCTTGGTCAACAGATGGTTTGGCAGGTTTTAGATTCTTTTTGTTGGCTCTTCTTCTTCTTCCTTCAGAAGGTTTTAGGTCGTCATCAATATTAACCTTAACTTTTTTAATTCTTTTGCGTTTAGACTTTCTTTCTTCTTTTTCCTTTTCTCTAGATTTTTGTCTTTCTTCTTTTTCTTGTCTTCTTCTTTTTTCAGATTCTTCTTGACGAGTATAATATGAGTCTATATCAATTTTACCAACTACGCTAGGACCTGACAGTTTCTCAATTTTTGTTTTAATAAATTCTGCTTGTTGAGCTTCTTCGCTTACTGTAAGAGCTTTAAATACTCGTGGTTTTTCAGCAACTTTTTCTTTTTCAACTTTTTTCTTGGGTTCAGTAATATCAGATTTTTCCTTAGTTTCAGTGGTTTTCTTTTCTTCAGTAGCTTTAGTTTTTTCTTTTTTAGCTTCCGAATCTTTTTTCTTTTTAGCAGTTTCTTTTAGTTTACGTTCTTCTTCTTCTTTTAGTTTACGTTCTTCTTCTTTTTCGGCTTTAGTTTTTCTTTTTGGTCTGGTTTTTTGATTTATTTGGTCTAGGTCTATAGTGCCTACAACTTTTGGACCGGTTGTGCTTGTTGTAGTTTCGCTATCTTCAATAGGTTTAACTTCGTGTTTAGCTCTTGCGGGTTTTGTTGTTTTTTCTTCTACAGTACTTTCTGTTTGAACTTTGCTTTTTTCTTCGCTTTCGGTAGCTGTAGTTTGTTCGGCTTTAGCTATTGTAGCTTCTTCGAGAGTTTCTGTCTCTTTTTCTTTAGCCAATTCACTAATTTTAGCTTGTTTTTCAATAGAAATATTCATTTCTTTTGTTTCACGAGCTTGTTCAGTGTTTTTAATTGCTTTTTCTTTCAAAGTCTTTGACTCCTTAAATTCTTCTTCAAGAAGTTCAACACATTCAAAAGGTAATTTAGAGTTCGGTCCACCCTCTATTTCATAACCTTCTTTAGCTAGAAATTCAATAATTGTGCTTGTCCCCACATTTAGTTCTCTGGCTAAAGTACTTAGTCTTACCGGTTTTTTGTCTGAAGTCATAAACTATATTTAATTACTAAAAATTTTTATTCAAATTCTGATTTTAAAATATTAAGCACTTCTATAACTGTTTCTTCTTCTAAATCAGTACGTTTCACAAGGTCTTCTACGCTTAGGTTTAAAACGCTTTTTGCGGTGTCGCAACCTATTGCTTTAAACTGGTCTATAATCCATTGTTCTATTTCATCACTAAATTCATCTAATTCGACGTCGTCTTCATCTTCGTCCATTTCTCTATAAACGTCTATAGTCATTCCAAGTAATTGGCTTGCAAGTTTAATATTTAATCCACCTTTACCAATTGCTAAAGATACTTGGTCTGGATTTAGGTAAACATCAACTTTATTTTCTTCGGGTTTAATTTTTATAGATGATATTTTTGCTGGACTTAAAGCTCTTTGTATGTATAGCTGAGTGTTGGTAGTATAATTTATTATGTCTATATTTTCGTTATGTAATTCTCTAACGATTCCGTGGATACGACTACCTTTCATTCCAACGCAAGCACCCACTGGGTCAACTCTTTCGTCGTAAGATTCTACCGCAACTTTTGCTCTTTCTCCAGGGATACGAACAATTTTCTTTATTGTAATAAGTCCGTCAAGAATTTCTGGAATTTCTAATTCAAATAATCTTTCAAGGAATACAGGTGATGTTCTAGAAAGTGTAATAAGTGGCGAACCTTTTTCAATTGAAACCGAAATCACAACGGCTCTAATAGTGTCTCCTTTTCTATATCTATCGTTTGGAATTTGTTCGGCTTTAGGTAAAATAAGTTCTATACCTTCGTCATCGAGGATTAAAATTTCTTTTTTCCAAATTTGATAAATTTCTCCTACAACAATTTCGTTGATTTTGTCTGTGTATTTTAAAAAGATGTTATTTTTTTCTCTTTCCGCAATTTTTGCTTTTAAATTTTGTCTTAGTGCCATAATAGCTCTTCGTCCAAAATCTTGAAGTTTTATTTCGTCAGAAAACTCTTCTCCAGCTTCATAATCTTCGTCAATTTTTTGTGCTTCGGATAGCGGAATTTGTGTGTTTTCATCTTCAAAATCTTCATTCTCAACTACTGTTCTAGTTCTCCAGATTTGAACATCTCCATTTGCGTCGTTCACAATAACATCAAATTTGCTTTCTTCTCCAAAAAGTTTTAGAAGCGTAGAAGTAAAAACATCTTTTAAAACACCTATCATTGTAGGACGGTCAATGTTTTTTAGTTCTTTAAATTCTGCAAAGTTTTCTATTAAATTATTCTGAAGATCCATAATTTTTATTTTAAAATATTATTTACTTAAATGAAATTACACTTTTTGTTGATTTTATATCTTTAAATTTAATTTTAGAAATTTCTGAAATTTGTTGCTTTTTGTTTGCCATTTTTGCAAAGTAGGAATAACTTATAATGATTTCGTCATCTCTTATAGTTGTTAATGTCCCAGTAATTTTTTCTCCAGTTTTTAAAATAACTTCTACTTCTTTATTTAGGCTTTTTTGGTATTGTTCTGGCACCTTAAAAGGATTTGTTAAGCCAGGCGAACTTACTTCAATAGAAAAATCTTCTTTATCTCTGTCTAAATTTTCTTCAATAAATCTACTTATCCTTCTACATTCTTCAATTTCTAGTCCATTAAAATCGTCTATAGTAACAAAAATATCGTTGTTGTTACTAATTTTAATTTCTACTAAAAACTGTGTCTCAGTTAGTGTAGATTTACAAAGATCTTCTATTTCTTTTTTGTCTATCATCAATAATTTTTAATAAAATAGGGGACTTAATGTGCCCCCTAATCTCATCGTTTAACTCAAAAAGCGTTGCAAAAATACTATATTATTTTTTAATTACCAAAAAAACATTGATTTGTTTTGACATATGTTTAAAATATTTTTTAATATTGTTTAGTTTTATATTTTTGTAAATGAAATTTTAATTAAAAAATTATGGATTTTTTGTTTATTACTTGGAATGTTGATCCAGTTATATTTTATCTTGGCAACAGAGGTATAAGATGGTACGGCTTATTGTTAGCTATAGGTTTTTTAGTTGGTTATTTGCTTCTATCAAGGCAGATGAAAAAAGAAGGAGTGCAGCAATTAGTTGTTGATAAACTTGCAATTTATGTTATTGTTGGAGTTGTTTTAGGATTGAGATTAGGTCATTGTTTGTTTTATAATCCTGGGTATTATTTAAGTAATCCTATAGAAATTTTATATGTTTGGGAAGGAGGTTTAGCTAGTCATGGTGGAGCTGCTGGAATTTTGTTAGCGGTGTGGCTATTCTCCCGAAAATTTAAAATTAATTATTTGAGTTTGCTTGACAGAGTTGTTTTAACAGTTCCTTTTGCAGGAGGAATGGTAAGACTTGGTAATTTAATGAATTCAGAAATAATAGGAGTGCAAACTTCTATGCCTTGGGGTTTTAAATTTTTGAGAAACACCGAAGACCTTATTCCTGCAATTAATGCTTCGGGAGGAAAGTGTGGTTTTGAAGATTTGGCTTGTTTGGCAGAGTTCTGGACTCCTCGACATCCCACTCAATTGTATGAGGCAATTTTTTATTTTATAATGTTTGTAGCTTTTTATTTTATTTATCAAAAATATATTCAAAAGTGGAAACCTGGAGTGTTTTTAGGTTGGTTTATTACAGTGTTGTTTGTTTTTAGATATTTTATTGAATTTACAAAAGTTGATCCTGTTGAATTTGATGGTTGGACAGATGCTATTAGAATGGGACAATTGTTGAGCATACCTTTTGTGCTGCTTGGATTATTCTTAATGGGACGAGGTTATGGTTGGTTTAAAAGAAAAGCTAAAGTTAAAAAAGAATAAATATTATTGATATGAGAGATTTTGAATTTTATAATCCTGTAAAAATAATTTTTGGAAAAAATAAGATTGCTAATATTGCTGAAGAGCTAAAGCCTTATAATAAAATCATGTTTACTTATGGTAAGGGCAGTATAAAAAGAAATGGAATTTACGAAAGGGTTGTTTCTGCTTTAGAGGGTAAAGATTTTATAGAATTTGGAGGAATAGAACCTAATCCTTCTTATGAAACACTGATGAAAGCCGTAAAATTAGGGAAAGAAAATGGAGTTGATTTTTTATTGGCTGTTGGTGGAGGCTCTGTAATTGATGGAACAAAGTTTATTTCGGCTGCAATAAAATATTCTGGCGATGATCCGTGGAATATGCTTTCAAAATGTGAAAGAGTTTTGGCAGCTGTGCCTTTGGGCAGTGTTTTAACTATACCTGCAACAGGTTCTGAAATGAATGGAGGTGCAGTTATTTCGAGAAAGTCGGTAGGAGATAAAATAAGTTTTAAATCTTATCTTTTAATGCCTAAATTCTCGGTTTTAGAACCAGAAGTTATGTACTCGCTACCTGATATTCAAATTGCAAATGGAATAGTTGATGCATTTGTGCATGTGATGGAGCAATATTTAACTTATCCAATGAATGCAGATTTGCAAGATGAATGGTCGGCTGCTTTGCTACGGGTAATTATAAAAAATGGACGTGCAGTTTTGCAAGATAGACAAGATTATGATGCAAACTCTAATTTAATGTGGGCTGCTGCAATGGGTTTGAATGGATTGCTTGCAAAAGGAGTGGTTGAGGATTGGAGCACTCATGTTATAGGTCACGAAATCACAGCTTTATATAATATAGACCATGCACAAACTTTAGCAATTGTTTTGCCCGGAGTTATGAGGACGCAAAAAGAGAAAAAGTTCGGAAAATTACTTCATTATGCGAAAAATGTTTGGGGTTTTAATTCAGAAAATGATGATGAAAATGTAGAAAAGGCAATTTTAAAGACAGAAGAGTTTTTTAATGAAGTTGGAATTAAAACAAAACTATCTGATTATAACATTCCACGCGAAGCTATTGATGCTATTTGCAAAAATTTAGAAAAAAAGAATTTTGTGAAATTGGGCGAAAATAGGGATATTAGTCCAGAAGTTGTTAAAGCTATTCTTGAGTTGAGATTTTAGTTTTTAGTGTTGAGTTTTTAGTGTTGAGTTTTTAGTTTTTAGTTTTTAGTTTTTAGTATGACAATTATTGGGAATTAAGAATTTT
>DAONZU010000058.1:0-14558 GCA_035406965.1 Bacteroidales bacterium | reverse complement strand
TGCATTCCTCATTTTTTCGACTATTCATTTCGCATTCTTTTGCATTTCCAAGATCCTGCAAAAAAGGAATATCAATATAAGTAAAAGCTTTTTCGTAAGTTTCGGCAGCTTTTTCGAAATTCCCCTTCATTATATAATCTTCGGCTTTATAAACATACTTGTAATACTTACCAATACTATCATTAGAGTTATAAAACAAGATTATTGAATCTAATTGTGTATAATTATTCTGAGAATAAGAAAAATTAAAAATTGCTGTACAAAATATAATATATGTTATAACTTTTTTCATAATGCGTCTGTTTTTAATAATCCACTAAGAATCTACATCTTATGAATATCTTGTGTTTTTATGTAACAAAAGTAACAAGTTTTATAATAATAACAAAAAGGCATTAGAAAAAATTGTGCAAATTTAAAAGTTGTTTCAGATGACAAATATAAATATTGTGCTTAGCACTGAACTGAAAACTATTAAACTAAAATTTTATAATATTAATATTTTCTTTCCTTTTTAGAAGTTTCTTTATCTGTAGTTTTAAGTGAAGTATTTTTTTTAGATGTTCTTTTTTTTCTTTTATTATCCTTATCAAGAATAAAATTTCCTGGAAGTTGTTTTGCTTGCTTAATCGAACTTAGAGCATATTCCTGCAAACTATCTGTAAGTATGTAGGGATTTTGGTTTTTCCATGTATTAAATTCGCCTGTAAACTTGTCGAGATTAAAACGTAGAGCATCATAATATTTTGAATAAAGAAGAGTGTCGTCATCAAATGTTTTTGTTGCCGGACTTTTCATATTGTAGCAAAATGTCTCATTTAAAGAAGTTAGAGTTATTGGTTTCACATCTGATTTATTTATAATTTCCATGATGTAAGAAATATAATGGACAGGATATGAATTGCCTGCCTCATTATAAAAATCGGAGACAAGAAAATTGAATAGATTTTTATTGTACGATGTTGTAAATACTCTTATTTGTCTAATAATTGTAAAATTCTCATTTGCATTTATATAAAATCTCATCAAGTTTGAATCCTCATTTACCATACTTATCCCCAATTTTTCCATTGCCGAACTAAAAATCATTTTATAAGGATTAGGTTCATTGTCAAGAATAGCCTTAGAGAGATTTTTATTCCCATCACTCATTTTTTTAGACCACATGTCTATTACATAAATCTTATGGTCGCCGAAAAAATATACTGTATCAATTTTTGAAAAATACGCTTTCTCAATGGCAAAATCTTTGTTTTCTCTATTATAGTCAGTTGACGGATTTAGTATATTGTAGTATTGTCCACCAAATAGATTTTTCTCATAAGTTAGTTTATCTGAATTAATTACTTGATCGGCAATAATTTCACCATTTACAAACCAAATATTATCGTTAATAGCCTCCACTTCAGCTAAAGTTCTTCGATAAAAAACAAAACTCGTGTCATATTTTATAAATAAACGAGAAAACACATCAAGATTGTAGGTCGAGTCGGGATAATTAAATTTTGTGTTTGAAAAGGCTTTATGCAAAATTTCGTATGGATCAGGTTTTTTTTCACTAACAACAACTTCATCGAAAGTCTTTACATATTGCTTTAAGACTAATGGTTTTGACGGATTTATTTCTCTAATATTTACTGCCAATATATGATAACCAATTGAAGAAATATAAACAGTATCTGCTACTATTGATTCTGGAAAACTAAATGAAAAATTTCCTTCAATGTTTGTTGTGCCACCATAACCTGATACAGAAAGATATACGTTGGCGTAAGAAATAGGGTTATTATTTTCGTCTATAACCTTGCCTGTAATTGTATTTTGAGAATATAATGGTAATAAAAATCCTAAGAAAACAATTGTAGTAAATAATATTTTGTTTATTTTTTTCAATAAAGCAGTTCAACTATCTATTATTCTGATAACCTATTAACCACACCACAAACTTAACGAAAAAAATCAAATAATAGCATGAAAATCAAAACCTTTTTTTTGCAATTGCTCATATTTTTCACCTTTATAATATTTTAAGCATTTTTTTATCAAATCTGGAATAGCTTCAGGTTCTTGAGTAGTTTTATAATTTGCTTTATATTGTCTTATGAAAATATAACATGCCATATAAGGAGTTACTTCTCCGCGTGTCATAGCATTTACAATTATTTTTTCAAAATTATCAACAGAAAGATGAAGCATCAACACATCTGTAATAATAATTTCGTTATAGGCATTGTGCAGTCCTATTGTTAAAAAACCTGGATAATAGTTTTCGCTAACTATGCGATTAAGTTTTATTGTATTTATACTATCTACAACTTTCATTTTAGCCTTTTTATTGAAAACAGACTTTCTGGCTTTCTGATCGTTCAAAAACATTTCTTGCAATGATAAGTAGATAGAATCACTTTCCGCCTCAATCCTTTCACAAGCCTTTATGGAAACTGTTTTCATTTCTTCCCAAAAAGTTTCATTTTTATAATAGTTGCTATATTTATTTTTAACTCGCTTATACAACTTTCCCGTTCAAGAGATTTCTGAATGTAATTTTTCATCAAATCAATACTATCTAAATAATATGCAACTAAAGTGGCATTATCTATATCTTTAGGAAAAGGTTTATCTACAGCATTAAATGCGTCTTTATAAACTACTAATGCGGAATCAAATTTTATGTCTAATAAGTAAGTTTGTGCTTTTAAAATTTTAATATTATAATCGATATAATTTTTTGCAAAAACATTGCAAACACATACTATTAAACAATAAAAAACTATTATAATTTTCTTCAAAATAATTATTTATTATCCCTATTAACCAACAAAATTTTAAAAATACTTATGCAATTACATCTATAAAATAAAAACGCTAAAACTTGAATTTTAGCGTTTTTATTTATACATTATTTTAATTTTACCTAATCAGTGTAACATTCCCTGTATATGTATGTTCATTACCATACCTATCAACGAATTTCACAACCCATGCATACAATCCTGGTGGGCACTCCATATCTCCAAATCTTCCGTTCCATTCTTTTTCGTAGCCTTCAGACTGGTGCACTACTTCACCCCAACGGTTATATATTATTAAAATGTAAGAGTCTTCATCTATTCCGTTGACAATCACTTTAAATGTTTCGTTCAGGTCATCATAGTTTGGTGTAAACGCAGTAGGAGCATAAACAGCCAACTCGTTTGAAACATATATATCAACACCTGCCGAATCAACGCAACCATATAGTGATTCTGACACTAAAGTAACATGGAATGTACCAGGCATAGAATAAGAGTGAGAAGGATTTGTTTCGTCACTAAATGTTCCGTCTCCGAAACTCCAATTGTGCCAGAAGCCACCATGAGTATAGTTTGTGAAATATATCAATGGACTAGCCATGGTAACATTGTTTGTATGAGCTCTAAACTCTACTTCTGGATTTGGGAAAACAACTATACCTATTGTAGAATCGCGTTTACAGCCATCTACAGATGTAATTTCTAAGCCTACATTAAATGTTCTTGCATTATAGAAAGTATGTTTTGGATATTTATCAAAAGATAAGTTTTCAAAATCTCCGTCATCAAAATTCCATACATATCTTTGTCCAATATGTGGACTATTTTCATAGAATTGAACTTCAAGTGGCGAACATCCATTTGTAGGTTCAGCTGCTATGTTCATCAATGGTAAAGGATAAGTTGATATTGATATGGATCTAGTTAGGTGGTTAAATTTGCATGAATCCCAAACATGGAAAATAATTGTTGTATCTTGGGATATCGCCATGCTAACTGGTAAATTCCATAAACTATCAGCTATCCAAACTTGATCTGTATTGATTCCGCCTCCACCTATATTAACCTCGAAGTTTACAGTATCTCCAGGACAAACAATATCTGCACTTGCTCTCACTTCTAAACTTAATGGTTCATGTACATTAACTGTAATTTCCACAGTTTGACTTTCACAGAATATTGCGTCAACAATATGAGCAGTATATGTTGTTGTTTCTGTTGGACTTACTGTAGTACTTGTTCCTTGGTCTCCGTTACTCCAAACTATTGTATAAGGTGGTGTTCCGCCTTCAATTATTCCTATTCCAATTTCAGTTGATTGCCCATAACAAATTGTTACATCGTCCATTATTTGAGCATAAAATTGTTCTGGTTGATGAAGTTCTATACTCATTTCGTAATGACAATGGCTTTGGTCTGTAACAGTAACTGTGTAGTTTCCTGCAGGAACATTTATTAGATTTTGTTCCCAACTTCCATTTGACCATTCAAAATGATATGGTGGACGACCGCCTTGTGCTGTAATGTAAATATTACCATCACTTCCTCCATGACAAGTTATATCATTTCCTGAAATTGTGCCAGCCATTGGTGCTTCAGGTTGCAAAATTTGTACAGTATCAGCAGTTTCGCAATTGTGCTCATCATTTATTGTAACAGAATAAATTCCTGGAATCAGATCGTATATATCTTCGCTAATTTCTCCAGTACTCCAAGAGAAATAATATGGTGGTGTTCCACCAAATACGTTTAGATCGGCAACTCCATTTCCTTCGCCAAAGCATCTTACATGAGTTGGTGTAATATTTCCATGCAGTGGCAATGCAGGTTGCTGTATTTGAGCTAGAGCATATTCTGTACAATTATTTGCATCTACTACAGTAACGACATAAATTCCATAGAACAAGTCTAATAAATCTTGACTAGTTGAACTATTACTCCAAGTATAACTATATGGTGGTGTTCCTCCAGTAACAACTAAGTCAATACTTCCTGTATTTTCTCCATAACATAACACATCTTGAGTATATAGAAATAATTCTAATGGCTCTGGTTGTGTAATCTCAAAAGTTTCAGTAATTGTACATCCATGAGAGTCTGTTATTGTAGTAATGTATTGTCCTGCAGGAATATTATACAAATCTTGTGTCATTTGACCATTTGACCATTGATAATAATATGGTGGTGTTCCGCCGTCTGGAGTTACATCAATATATCCATCAAAGTATCCATAACAAGAAACGTTTCCACTAGTATAAGTCAAAGTTAGAGGAGCATCTGGCTCGTCAACAAACACAGAGTCGTAGTGTTCACAACCTACTGCATCGGTTATTGTTACATAATGCCATCCTGCAAAAACACCAACTGGATTTTGTTCTGTTCTTCCGCTAGGTTCCCAATGCCATGTATATGGTGGTACTCCTCCTGAAACATGAGAATACAAAGCCCCTGTAGCTTCTCCATGACATAAAACATCATCGGCGTATAAACTTGACAAGATAGGTGGATTTTCATCAGCTATATTCATTTCGCCTTCAACTTGACAGCCATAAACATCTGTTAGAGTTATATAATAATACCCTGCTGGTACATTTATTTCATCAATAGGACTTAAATGTGTATTTACAGTTCCCCATGAATATTCAAAAGTAAAAGGTCCTGAACTATTTATAGCTTCTACGGTAATTACTCCAGTAGAATCGCCATAGCAAATAACATCGTGTCCAGTAACTTCAATATCTAATTCAGGCAAAGGATAAAGCCATGTACCAGGGAAAACAGTATCTTGTATAAACCCTTCTAAAAGCCAAGTTTCGTCAAACCAAGTTAAAGGGATATAGCCCAAAGGGAAAGTTTCAGAGATTAAAGGTTCACAATTTGTTGGAAAACAGAAAGTTAAATCTTTAGCCTGCGAGCGAATACCTTTTACTTCTGCACTTTCATCAAAAACACCACTAACAGAAACTGCTGGTGCAGTTATTGCTGGTGCATAAGCATTTATATATTGATAATTTCCTAAGTCTGAATTGTTTGCTTGTATTTGAGGTAAGTAAAACTCTGGCATTTCTGCTACAGGTAAAATATCTGTAGGTATTGTTATTTGAAAGAATATTGCCTCTAAGATAAAATCAAAAGCTATTGAGTCCCAAGTGTGGTTTGTAAAAGTGCTAATAATGTCGTAAGTGATATCATAAACTTCCATAGAATCCCACTCATAACATGGATAAGTAATATGTAAATCATTATTTACTATCATAGTAATAGTATCATTTACACCTTCAGCTACGACAGCATTTCCATTAGCAGGGTCTGTTTCACTATATGGTAAATCGATTGGGAATCTAAGAGTTGCTAATATTGTTGGACAAAACGCAAA
Source organism: Bacteroidales bacterium (assembly GCA_035406965.1). Taxonomy (GTDB): domain Bacteria; phylum Bacteroidota; class Bacteroidia; order Bacteroidales; family ML635J-15; genus Bact-19. The sequence continues at coordinate 8,390 of DAONZU010000058.1, read as the reverse complement.
GTCTTGTGTCATATGACTCGACATATGTAAATCTAAGTGTAAAATAAAATACTCAATAGTAGCCGTAACTCCTGCCATTATTTCATATTCTATGGTTTGTCCACCTATAATATCAATAGCTTGTTGAATTGCTGGTCCATTTGGAGGAGGTATGAATCCTGCAATAAATGAAAGAAATTCTAGAATATTTAGATTAAACCATAACCATTCATCACTTCCATGAGCATGCAGGCATTGAGTATTAGGGTCTAGCCAATCTTCTGTTTCTACATAAGGTATATCAATTTCACCAGTTAATCCAATTCCAAACCAATCTGGAATAACAATGGGTAAAAGATCATCATTGCAAATGCTAGGAAGGTCTGTAACTGGGTCTAAACAAGGGTATGCAACTTCGCCAGTTTGCCCGTTTAAGTAAAAAATTGCTATAGAGTCATGTGGTAATGGATCTGTAGAATATGGTACTACAGGAATATTTATTGGTGGAAGAATAGGAATGGTTTCGCAATCAAACAAACAAACAATAATATCAAGATGCAAGCCAAATCCATATTCTAGATCAAGTGCTATTATCCCTGCTGTTGGGAAATGAGTATCTAAAGCCCAACCATCTAACACTTCATAAGAAGAATTTATAGTTATAGTTTCGCCATGATCAAAAGTATAGTCATCAGGGAAATCCCAAGTAATTCTAACGGGATAATCAACATCAACCGAACCTAACGTAAATCCATGAATACTAAAAGTTGAACGTAAAAATATATAAAATCCCATGTCAACAATTATACCAAATTGCTGTCCGAATATTGTAGTAATTTCTCCAACATTAAAACCATCTTGCACAGCTATATTAAACAAGTCATAATCAAAATCTAAACTAAAAGCTTCGCCAACGCCCCACATATCTTGGTGATGAGTACTATATGGAATTTCGTGGATAAGTATATTTTGGGCTTTTGTTAACCCAAATCCACAAAATATAAATATTGCTAATACGATTAAAAATTTTCTTACCATAATAACTATTGTTTAATATATTGAGCTGTTAATAAACTTTGAGTTAAAATATCTTGAAGTAAATATTTTGCAGATTTTGGATAATTTGCATTTATCCAAATTGTATTGTTATAATCTCCTGCAAAAAGCATTAGTCTTTCATAAATTATACCGCTTGCTTCAAATTCAACAAGATACAAAATACCGCCTTTACCATCTTGCATTGTAACCTCATTTGCAGATATAAGTCTTACTCCTTGACTTGCGAAATGCTCACTTGTCATAGCTTGACTTATCATAACATAAGATGTACCAGTAATTTCTTGCACCTGCACTGTGGTTGACGAGCCTGGATGTACAAGTCCTGGAATATTTTCACTTACTAAAAAATATTCGGGTGCTTGCAATTTGATATTAGTATTTGGTATTAAGACCAAATTGTCTTCATCATAAACAAAGTCGGAATTAACTTTACCTAAGTTTTTAACCACTGTATCTGAAACTACTTGAGAGACAGCTACATTTGCAACAAGCATAAGTAAAAAAATAAAAATACTTCTCATTTTTATCTCTCCCATTTTATTTTAAAAATTTTATTTAGTTTGTAAAGATATTAAATATTTTAACATTTTCATATCTAATGACGAAAAAAAACAAAAATAGTTGTTTTAATTGATATTTTTTTTAAAATTCGTATAAAAAATTTTTAATCTCAATTTTTCAATTTATTCAATTGTAATTTCATAAATTTCTCCAACATAATCTTTTGCTGGGAATGGAATATTTTCTTGCTCATAAGGCGAGCCGGGCCACCAATTTGTGTTATGAAACTCTTGAGTAATGATTAGTGTCATTTGATTATTTGGAACCATAGTAATTGTGTTATCAACATATCCAACTTCGTAAAGTTTATCTTTTTCTGGTCCTATTCTCCATATAATTTTGTCTGGTTGCCAATCAATTTGAAAATAATAATAATCACCTCCAAAGACATCGTCATTTGGAACCATATATTTTGATGTTACAGCTCTGTATGACTTATCCCATCTATGAACATTAAATGTTTTTTTATTATATTTTATTTTGTGGCAACCTGTTGAAAAGTTTTTTGGTTCCCAGCAAGCCATATCCCAATTTGTACAAGAAACAGCTATTTTTCCTTCATCTTTTTTAATATCTTCGGGCATTTCTGGATTCCACGAACTTATTTTATCTGGGAAAGTTTTAAAATATGATTTTGTGGGAGTTTTTTTCTTTTTGGAACAATATGATATTGTTTTTAAAATTTCAAAATCTATTTCGGAATAATCAACTTTTTCAACTCTTTCGTCATTTCTTCCTCCCCAATAAGTTTTCATATATCCATTTTTGTTGCAAGAACGTCTTAAATTCCAACCTGTTTCATTGCCTCGACCTTTTTGATTTATTAACCATATTGCATTAGTAATACCGTTCCAAACATTATCTTTATTTAACAAACTTGTAAGTTTAGCTTTTACAGTATATTTTCCATACACAAATCCATGTCGAGCAATTATGCCTACATTTTGTTTTTGCCAATTACCATATGTCGAGGCAGGATTACGTATTATAATTTTATTACTAATAGAATCACTCTTAACAGTTTCGCAAGGATATTGCGCTAGTTGAGGAAGCACAGTAATTCTATCTTCAATTTCATAAAAAGCAGAAAGCCAATTGTATTCTTCATTTGTAAAATTTTCACTTAAAACATCTTTAATTACTGGAACATTATGCAGTCTAGAAGATTCGTCTATATAATGTAAAAACTGTTCGAAATGTGCTTTTTCTTTCATTGAATTATTGTTGCAATTACAAGATTGGTATTTGCCTAAATCTTCTTTAGTTTCATCAAACATGTAATGATTTACATAAATTCCACCACCTAAATTGGGTTTAGCAACAACTTTCAAGGCATTTTCCTCTAAACTTACAAAGCAATTTTTTATGTCTTTTCCTTCTCCATAAAGAAAGTAATAATATGGCGACACAAAATTTGTACTGTCTTTTAACAAATTTATATGTTTTATGTATTCAGGGATTTGCATAATATTCTCCTCATCAACAATTACTAACATAAAACTATATTCTCCTACTCGTGGATTACGTTTCCATCTGTCATTTTCGCCATAGAAAAAATATTTTTCTTCATTTCTAGGATTACCTACTATACGAAAAGAATCGGTAAGGCTAAGATGATCTGCAGGACGAATTTTTCCTAAGCTTTTAAATCCGATGTTTGTGTCTTCCCAAGAGCCATAAAAATTTTCTTCGACATATTGAGCTTGTTGGGTTTTATTTTTAGCATCATATTCCTGAATTTTATACGACTCATTTTGATAATAGATTTTATAAAAGTATTCTTTTTCGTGGCTTGAGTTATTTGTAAGTTTAAAATTAAAATTAAAATATCCACTTTCTGTTTGGTTTTTTGTTGGAATTGTAAAACCTCCTAACGCATTCTCATAATCAAGATCTAATTCTTTAGAATCGTAATTAGCTAAAAAATTAATTTCAGAAATGCTATAATCATAAGTTTTTTTCTTTTCTCCACCACAAGAAACTAGCAATAGCGTAATTAAAGATAATATAAGAGTTTTATAAATTTTCATTTTATTTGCCGAATGAATATATTTCTGTTTTTTGGTTTAACCAATCTACTTTATTTACATTGTCTTGAAAAATCATCACTTCATAACTTTGATCATTAGTAAAATTGCCTGTTAAAATTTTCACTTTTTCGTAATATTTTGGATTTTGACTGTTTTCAAATCCTTTAAAATCAATTTCATAAAGTATTTTGTAGCTTCTAAAATCAAAATCTAGTAATTTCAAGTTAAATTTATTTGTTCTGTCAAATTTCAATAGTTCAAAAATACCATCTCCATTGTAGTCTATTAAAAAATATTCAGACTGAAAATCTAATTTATCAAAATATTGTGTTGACTTATTAGAACAATTGATTGAATGTTGCCACTCTTTTTTATTGATACAATAATTAAAAAATTCATATTTTACTTTTCCTTTTTCTTGAAAAATAATTAAAACTTCTTCTGTTTCTTTACTGTAAAAATTTGATTTTAATAGTTTTAAATTATCTTCAGAACATGAAATTAATTTTGATGTTTTTATCAAAGAATATTTTCCATCTTTTTTCAAATAATCATATACATTTCCTAAATTGTCAAATATTGAAATTATACTATCATTAATTGTAAATATTTCAGAAATTTTATTTTCGAAATTATACACTATTTCAGTTTCCAAATCCAAACTATTTGTTGAAAAATTAATTTTATATAAACCTATATTCTTTGTTTTAGTTTGATGTAAAAATATGTTTTGTCCGTCTGTAAAAAATTGCAAATTATTCAAATTTTGTAAATTATGTTTAATTTTTGTTTGATTTTTAAAATCATAAAACACAATATCGTTAGCATTTATAGCTAAAATTTGGTTTAAATTTGTGTCGTTTCTATAATTGCCAATTAAAATTTTATCAAAATCAGTAAAGAATTTACTTAGTTCTGCTCCCTTGTTTGCAAATTGCTTTTCACGATTTAAATAATAAAAGTTGTATGGTGCTTGATTTTTTTTGATTTGAAAATTTGGGTTTAAAACAAAATTGTGAGCAGTAGGTTTATTTCCATACTCAATCGAAAACTCTTTAAATATCATATATATATCATCAACAAATACAGTATTAGAGTTTTTATTCCACAAGTAAAATATAAAATAACTTCCTTTATCAATAATACTTTTTGGTGTAACAATCTCTGTAGTAATATTTTCCCAGTTTCCAATTTTAAAATCTTTGTTTTTAGGAAGTTCTAATTCACTACAAAAAATCTCTGTATTGCTTGTGTCGCAGATGGAAACAATAAAAACCGCATCTAAATCTTCTGATTCGCTCAAATAATTTAAGTTAAGTAATATTTTTTTTAAATTTTTGTAGTTAATATCTTCAAAATCTAATGTAATTTGTTCTGAATAATCGTTTATACCACTTGCATAACTACTAAAATTACCTGAGAAATAGTATTTTGAACTAATTTTTTTAAATTTATCATCTTCAAAATCAACAATAAGTGCTTTAGTCTTATGAATTTCATTTTCTTTTTCAAACACAATTTCCAAATCATCAAAATACAAATTCGAACTTTGCTCTGACGTATTGTAGATAAACATTTGCAAAAAGTGCTGCGAGTTTAAGTATTGAGTTGGAATATTGAAGTTTTCGTTAAAGTTATACCAATTTATTGAATTTAAGTTTTTAGCTTCTATTGCTCTCTCTTGTCGCTCAAGTACAATATTGTTGGTATCTACAATTGCAAACACAAACAAAGAATTTATAAAACTTGTATCTGACAAAAGCCAAAAATTACAGTTGATATTGTTATATTTTATGTTTGCGTAATCGGGTATAGGGATTGTGATAATAGGACTTTGCCCACCGTTTTGGTCAATAAACACAGATTTACGCCCAGATAAAAATTTTAAGTTAGTTATATTGTGAGTTTCGTTTAAGTATTCATTATTTTCAAAACTCAAGAAAAAACTTATAGGTTTAAAACCACCAGTAATAATAGTTTCTTTATTTTTAAATCTATTCTCAAATTTATTACCCAGAATGTATATTACAAAAGGTATAGCGACAAACAATAAAATAAATAATAATATTTTAATTTGTTTCTTTTTTATCTTCTTCCTCATCATCTAAATTTGTTTCATTAATGATGTACAAAGGGCGTTTTCTAATATTACTACCCATTCTACTAATGTATTCGCCAATAATTCCTATTGTTATTAGCATAATTCCTCCCATAAATAAAACACTTAAAATTATTGATGTCCACCCCTGCACATATTCTTTGGCTATAAATCGTTGATACAGAGCCCAAAGTATTAGTACAAAAGAAATTATGCTAACAAAAAAACCTAGATAAGTTGCAAATCTCAAAGGGAAGTTAGAGAAAGATGTTATTCCATCAATAGCAAACTTTGTCATTTTTGCTATTGAAAATTTAGTTTTTCCTTCTGCTCTTTGGTCTCTATCATATTCTACAAAAGTTTGCTTAAATCCTACCCAAGCAATTTGTCCACGCAAATATTTTTCTTGCTCTGGCATTTGTTTTAAAATATTAACTACTTTTTTAGAAATTATTCTAAAATCTCCCACATCAACAGGTATGTTGCATTTAGTAATTTTTCTCAATAATCGATAATAAATTTTAGCTGTCAATTTTTTAAATATAGTTTCTCCTTTTCTTATTTTGCGTTTTGCATGAACTACATCAAATCCTTGTTTTACTGTGTTATAAAGATTTATTATTTCTTCGGGGGGGTCTTGTAAATCCGAATCCATTATAACTACATAATTCCCTTTTGATTTTTCCATTCCAGCATAAATTGCAATTTGATGCCCGAAATTTCTGCTAAAATCAATGTATTTTACATTAGGATTATTTTTAGATAAATTTATTATTATTTCTAAAGAATTGTCAACGCTTCCATCGTTTACAAAAATAATTTCATAATTACATTTTAATTGCTCAACACTCGAAATTATGCGAGTAAAAAGTAAATCAATATTATTTTCCTCATTATAAACAGGAAGGACAATTGATAATTCTATATTATTTTTTGCCATTTTACAGTTTGATTTACTTTAGCTAAATGCAAAGATAGATATTTTTTTTATGATTTAGTTTTTTTCAAGAATAAGTTGTGTTAAATTTATATTTAATTTAAAATATAGATTAGTTTATTCTCTTTCCTTTAATAATTTGTAAATATCTTTTACTTTAAACAGTCTAGTTGCAAACGATGCAGCTAAAGAAATTAATCCCACAATTACTACTATTTTTATCCAGTTCATATCCAAGTTACTCAACAGCATTGTTGAAACTAATACAATCGCAACAAAAACTAATATAGATAAGATTAATTTGTAATTGATTTTAAATTTGAACACGTATTTTGCCAAAATAAGTTGAGAAAACCCTGTAAACAATTGTGTTATCATTCCAGCTATAGCAGAGCCTATTACTTGCAAACGTGGAATAAGAATTAAATTAAGAGCTATATTTAAAAGCATTCCAACAAAAGCCATTGTATTTAATTGTTTCATACTACCGTTTGCAGTTAGCAATGTCCCAAAAATATAAGTAGTACTTATTCCTATAAAACCTATCATTAAAAAACTTAAAGTTTGCGAGCTAACATCAACGTGTTGCCAATACATTAAATCCATTATTTGTTCGCTAAAAAAATAACAAACACTAACTAAAAATATAGCAGGAACTAAAATCATTGAGAAAGACAATTTTGCTAATTCGGTAATATTTTCTTTTTTCTTTAGCATTTTCGAGAACATTGGCAAAAGCAGTATAGAAAACAGATATGGCAACATTGATGCTGCTTCTAATATTCTATAGGCTTGAGCATAAATTCCTGCTTGATGCTTACCATCTGGCAAAAGTCTTTCCAACATTACCGAATCTATTCTATTGTAAAAAGCCATTAATAAAATTAATAAGGCATATGGATAGCTTTGTCGCAAAAAAACTCTAAAAAATCTAAAATCAAAATTTAATTTAAAGAATTTTGCTTTATAAACAACAATAGCAAATGCAACTATAGCAGTTGTTAAATAAGCAAATGTTTGAGTTAACACAAACCATTCTATTTTCATAGGTTTGTCGGTAACATTTCCCCAAATAATAATACTACAGACAACTATCATTATAAACCTATCGAGCACTGAAACCAAGCTGTCGGTTTTAAATAATTGCAGTCCGCTAATATTAGATCTCAAATATAAAACTAATGAGGATAAAAATTGATTTAAAATTAATATTGATAATATTCCTAATTGTCGTGAGTCGTAACCTATAATTAGAGCAGCCCCAATAGTTAGCACAGCATAAACCAAAGCTAATATTAATTTTAGTGAAACTATATTTGAGACATGTTTGCGTAAAAGTTGTGGATTTTGCGAAATATTTCTATTGTTAAAGTTTGTAATTCCTAAGTCAAGAATAATATTTAACAAAAGTGAAAAATTAAATAACGAAAAATAAAATCCAAATTCTTCAGAGCCAACAATATTTTGCACCGAGCGTTCGACTCCAAAAATCCAAAATGGTTTTATTAAAAGATTTAATAAAAGAAGGAAAGCTAAATTTATTATAAACTTTTTCCTCATTATTTAAAATTAGGTTGCAAATTTAATTAACAATATTAAGTTTCAAACTTTATTTTAAGTATAAATTTATTTTTTTTTATAAATTAATGTCCTGTTATACTTTGTAAGTATATTATTTTTATTATTTTTGTCAGCCAAATAAAAAAGTAAAAATTATATAAATTTA
>DAONZU010000057.1:0-14812 GCA_035406965.1 Bacteroidales bacterium | reverse complement strand
TTTTCACATTAGTTTCGAACTCTTTAGCAATTTTTAATTTATATTTTATAAAAACATCTTCTAATATTTCTTGTAACTTCTTTTCTTCTTTAAGTATTGGTGAGCCTCTTTTTTCCCATATCGAACTAAGCTCATATTTTGATGAACATAAATTTACAGAAACTTGACTAATTTCAGGGTCAAAATTATGAGTAAATAATTCTATTTTTATAGGTTCATCATTGTTTATCAATTCTTCAGCAAAAAGAAATATTTTTTTATTTATTACATTTTTGAATTCTAAGCCCTCGTTTCTTAGTTCATTTATAATAAATTGAGCAACATTAATTTCTAATTCTGTTTCAGTTGCCTCATCTTTTATGTTTATGATATGATTGCCATACAATAGCAATAATCTAATAATTTCTTTTTCTTGAGATTCGAAATAAATACCTTCAAACGAATCTGGTAAACTAGGTGTGGACTTTACTGGTTGAGCATATTTATATTCTTGTTTTCTAATGCTTTCGATTTTTGATTTTCTAATTTTTAAAACTTCGGCATATAAAACACTTTGATCGACATCTAAGATTTTGCTACATTCTTGAATATAAACAGATTGCTTAATATTGTCGTTGATAATTGCAATAGACCTAACAATATCTGTAATTAAAGAAGCTCGTTTTATTGGGTCATTTTTAGCTTCATCAAACAGCAAGTTTGCTTTAAAAGAAATAAAATCAGTTTCATTTTTCTCAATATATTCTATAGTTTTAGAGCTTCCATGTTTTTTGGCATAAGAATCTGGGTCTTCTCCTTCTGGGAAAAGAACAATTCTAACATTTAAACCTTGCTCTAAAATCATATCTATAGCCCTAAGAGAGGCTTTTATTCCTGCTAGATCGCCATCATAAAGAATGGTAATATCGTCAGCAAACCTGTGTATCTGTCGTATTTGGTCTTCGGTTAATGAAGTTCCTGATGAAGAAACCACATTTTTTATTCCAGTCATAAACAAGGATATAACATCCATATAACCTTCTACCAAAAAGCATTTTTTTTGTTGCTTAATTATTTCATTTTTTGTATGAAATAAACCATATACAACTTTACTTTTATTATAAACTAAAGATTCTGGTGAATTTAGATATTTAGCTGTTTTTTTATCATCGCTTAAAGTTCTTGCCCCAAAGCCAACTACTTGTCCCGAAATACTTAAAATTGGGAACATTACCCTTGCTGCAAACCTATCAAAATAGTAGTTTTCTTTAAAAAAACTTAATCCTGTTGACTCTAAAAATTCTTTTTTATATCCATTTTTTAAAGCCCATTCTGTAAAGGCATTTTTTTGCTCAAGACTATAACCTAATCTAAATTCTTTTATAACTTGCTCATTAAAACCTCTTTCTTTAAAATAACTTAGACCTATTGATATTCCCTCATCAGAATTGAATAATGTATTTTCAAAATATTTACAAGCGGCTTCATTTACAATATTCATACTTTCTCTTTCGGTATTGGCACGAATATCTTCTTCTGTCAATTCTCTTTCTTCGATATGAATATTGTATTTTTTTGCTAAATATCTTAAAGCTTCGGGATAAGAAAGTTGTTCGTGAGCCATAATAAAACTCACGGCATTACCAGCTTTTCCACAGCCAAAACATTTAAAAATTCCTTTTGAAGGACTTACTGTAAACGATGGGGTTTTTTCATTATGAAAAGGACACAAGCCCAAATAATTTGCTCCTCTTCGCTTTAGAGACACAAATTCTTGAACAAGGCTTGTAATCTCGGCTGCATCAATAATTTTCTGAACGGTAACTTGATCAATCATGTTTGGTTTTATTTTTTTCTAAATTAGAATTTATTATTAAGATAACAAACCTATCGCTTATTTTATTGTAAATAATTATTCACAATAATATGTCCTGTTGTTGCGACATTGCTTTTATTGCCTGCCCTATCTTTTATATAAAATTTATACATTATTGTGTCATTTTCAAAAGGAAAAGTTTCGTTCAAATCCTTAACAAACATTTCGCCTTGCAAAACTCCATCTTGATTGTTTTTTTTAAATTTAGGTACAAAATATTCTAATGGCACTTGCAAATTAATCAAAACTTCTTGTTTGTTTTCAATTTTATATTTTTGCAAAAAGATTGTGTTTTTTCTGGGACTAGTTGTATCATAACCTATATCACCATCTCCATCAACAAAATAAAAATGTAATGTGCCATTTAGAACACGATTTTGTAGAATATCAAAAGTATCTTTAACTATAAAATCAAGAAATTCTATATTTGGTTCTTTAGGAAATGTTTGTGGCTTAAAACATGATGAGAATGAGAAGAAAAGTAAAAACAAAATAATAGCGATACCACTATTCTTTTTTTTTCTTATTTTCTCAATTAGATACTTCATAATTTAATTTACGAAAACTATTAAGCAAATTTACATAAAAATTGGGGAAAACTAAAATTTAATTTTCCCCAACATCACTCTAAGTTTAATTATTTAATATCACTTACTTATGCTTGAGCAGTTGGTCCTCCAAAATTCATTGGAATAGGTGTTCCTGGTTTATTGTTACTAATTTTAATTTCGCCATTAATGCTTTCAAATTTAATAACATTTTCTTGCAAAGCTCCTAATAATCTTTTAGCATGCTCTGGTGTAAGAATTATTCTAGATTGTACTTTAGCCTTAGGCAGTCCTGGCATAATTCTAACGAAATCCAAAACAAACTCCGATGAAGAGTGTGTTATTACTGCAAGATTAGAATAAATACCTTGTCCAACCTCTTCGCTTAGTTCAATATTTATTTGATTTTGCTTTTTTTCGTCCATAATTTTTAAATTTCAGTTTCTTCAAATTTTTCTTCTTCAATACTTATTTCATCTTGATTTAAGTATTGTTCTGCAATCATCTTAGATGTAACTCTAATATTTTCAAATTCTTTTTGTCCGGTTCCTCCAGGAATTTTATGTCCAACAATAACGTTTTCTTTCAATCCTTCAAGTTCGTCAACTTTTGCACGTATTGCTGCTTCGTTTAGAACTTTAGTTGTTTCTTGGAAAGAAGCTGCTGACATAAAGCTATTTGTTTGAAGAGCTGCTCTAGTAATTCCTTGTAACACTTGACTAGAAGTAGCTGGCAAAGCATCTCTAACTTCAACTAGTTTCATGTCTTTACGTTTTAATATTGAGTTTTCATCTCTCAACCTACGATAAGAAATCATTTGTCCTTTAGAGAAATTTGTAGAGTCTCCTGGGTCAACAACAATTTTCTTATCGAAAATAGCGTCATTTTCTTCTCTAAACTCCCATTTGTCAACTAGTTGTTTTTCAAGGAATTGAGTATCACCAGGTTCAACAACTTCAACTTTTCTCATCATTTGGCGTACAATCACTTCAAAGTGTTTGTCATTAATTTTCACACCTTGTAAACGATATACGTCTTGGATTTCATTCACTAAATATTCTTGAACTTCGGTAGGACCTTTAATTGCTAAAATATCGCTAGGAGTAATTGCTCCATCGATAAGTGGTGTACCAGCTTTAACATAGTCGTTTGGTTGAACTAAAATTTGTTTTGAAAGAGGTACTAAATACTTATTAACCTTACCGTCTTTTGCGGTAATTTCAATTTCTCTATTTCCTCTTTTAATTTTACCAAAAGATACTTCCCCGTCAATTTCTGAAACTACAGCAGGATTAGATGGATTTCTAGCCTCAAACAACTCTGTTACTCTAGGCAAACCACCGGTAATATCTCCACCTTTTCCGACAATTCTAGGCATTTTAATCAAGATATCTCCAGATTCAACTTTTTCGTTTTCTTCAATTTGCAAACGAGCACCTACAGGTAAATTATAAGTTGCTAATACTTCGTTATTTTTATCAACAATTTTGGCAACTGGAATTTTAGTTTTATCCTTAGTTTCGATTATAATTTTTTCTGTTAAACCAGTTTGAATTATCAATTCATCTTTATAGTTGACACCTTCGATAACGTCTTCAAACACTAGTTTTCCCGAAACTTCACTAACAATAACGATATTATATAAGTCCCAATCACAGATTCTATCTCCCTTTTTAACACTATTACCTTGCTTAAAGTACAATTTAGAACCATAAGGTATAGGTTTGTTTACTAGAGGTATTTTTGTATTTGGGTCTAAAATTTTCATTTCAGCCATACGAGTTACTACAATATCAACAAGAGAACCATCTTTTTCTTTATGTTCAACTGTTCTTAACTCATCAATTTCTAGGATACCGTCATATTTTGCGTCTATAAATGATTCTCCCGCAATTTTACCAGCAACCCCTCCCATGTGGAATGTACGTAGAGTTAACTGAGTACCAGGCTCTCCGATAGATTGTGCTGCAATAACTCCTACAGCTTCTCCTTTTTGAACCATTCTGTGAGTTGCCAAATTACGTCCATAACATTTTGCACAAACTCCTTTTCGAGATTCACAAGTTAATACCGAACGAATTTCAACTTTTTCAATTGGAGATTCGTCAATAATTTTTGCAATTCTTTCAGTAATTTCTTCACCTGCAGCAACTATTAATTCTTCAGTTTGTGGATGGTAAATATCATGAACACTAGTACGACCTAAGATACGTTCATAAAGAGATTCAATTACTTCTTCATCATTTTTCTTTAGTTCAACAGCTACCAATCCTCTTAATGTTCCACAATCTTCTTCGGTAATAATAACGTCTTGTGCAACGTCAACTAATCTTCTTGTTAAATATCCCGCATCGGCAGTTTTTAAAGCTGTATCTGCAAGACCTTTACGAGCACCGTGAGTAGAAACGAAATATTCAAGAATTGACAAACCTTCTTTAAAGTTTGCTAAAATTGGGTTTTCAATAATTTCGCTAGTTGCAACACCTGATTTTTGTGGTTTTGCCATAAGTCCCCTCATTCCGCACAATTGGCTAATTTGCTCTTTAGAACCTCTAGCTCCAGAGTCAAGCATCATATAAACTGCATTAAAGCCTTGGTCATCAGTAGAAAGCTTTTTCATAACATCGATAGATAACCTAGCGTTTATATTAGTCCATACGTCAATTACTTGATTGTAGCGTTCAGTATCGGTAATAAAACCATTTTCATAGTTAAACATGATTTCATCAACCTCAGCATATCCTTCTTGAATTAATTCTTGTTTTGTTTCAGGAATAATAACGTCATTCAAATTAAACGACAATCCACCTTTAAACGCATGAGAAAATCCTAAGTCTTTTATATCATCTAGGAATCTTGAAGTTACGTCTGTTCCAAACCTTCCTACAAGGTTTCCAATAATATCGCGTAATGATTTTTTTGTAAGAATTTCATTAATATATCCGTATTCTTTAGGAACGATTTGGTTAAATAATACTCTACCTGTAGTAGTTTCTATCATTCTTGTAACCGCTTCTCCTTTTTCGTTTACATCGTCAACTCTTACTTTTATATTAGCATGAAGATCTAATTGTCCTTCGTTATTAGCGATAATAACTTCTTCAGGAGAATAATATGTATATCCTTCTCCTTTTACTCCTTTTCTACCTTTAGTTAGATAATACAAACCTAAAACCATGTCTTGAGAAGGAACAGTAATAGGAGCTCCATTAGCTGGATTTAGAATATTATGAGAAGCCAACATTAAAACTTGTGCTTCAAGAATAGCTGCGTTACCGAGTGGTAAATGCACTGCCATTTGGTCACCGTCGAAGTCAGCATTAAATGCTGTACAAACTAATGGGTGCAATTGAATTGCTTTTCCTTCGATAAGTTTTGGTTGAAATGCCTGAATACCTAAGCGGTGCAAAGTAGGAGCACGGTTTAACAAAACTGGATGACCTTTTAAAACGTTTTCAAGTATATCCCAAATAACTGGATCTTTTCTTTCAATAATTTTTTTAGCAGATTTAACAGTTTTTACTATTCCGCGTTCAATTAACTTACGAATAATAAAAGGTTTGTATAATTCTGCTGCCATTTCTTTAGGTAATCCACATTCGTGCATTTTTAAATCTGGACCAACAACAATTACCGAACGAGCAGAAAAGTCAACACGTTTACCTAATAAGTTTTGACGGAAACGACCTTGTTTTCCTTTTAAGCTATCACTAAGAGATTTTAAAGGTCTATTTGCATCAGTTTTTACAGCATTTGATTTTCTTGAGTTATCAAAAAGAGAATCTACTGCTTCTTGTAACATACGTTTTTCGTTACGTAATATTACTTCTGGAGCTTTAATTTCGATTAAACGTTTTAGTCTATTATTTCTTATAATAACTCTACGATACAAATCATTAAGGTCTGAAGTAGCAAAACGTCCACCATCAAGTGGAACTAATGGACGCAACTCTGGTGGAATAACGGGTATAACATTAATTATCATCCACTCAGGCTTATTTCTATCTGCAGAAAGTCTAAATGCTTCGACAACGCTCAAACGTTTTAGAGCTTCACTTTTTCTTTGTTGTGAAGTTTCGTTACTTGCTTTATCTCTTAAAGAATATGACAATTGATCTAAGTCAATTCTTTTAAGCAAGTCCTGAATAGCTTCAGCACCCATTTTAGCAATAAATTTATTTGGGTCTGTATCTTCTAAAAGTTGGTTTTCGCGTGGCAGGCTATCTAAAATTTCTAAATATTCGTCTTCAGTTAAAAAATCTAATTCTTGAATACCGTCAATAGCTTTTACTCCAGGCTGCACAACGATATAACGCTCGTAGTAAATTACTGAATCAAGTTTTTTGCTTGGAAGCCCAAGTAAATAACCAATTTTGTTTGGCAAAGTCTTAAAATACCAAATATGAGCTACCGGAACTTCAAGTTGAATATGTCCTATTCTTTCTCGTCTTACTTTCTTTTCGGTAACTTCCACACCACATCTGTCGCAGACGATCCCTTTGTATCTAATTCTTTTATATTTACCGCAATGACATTCGTAATCTTTTACTGGACCAAATATTCTTTCGCAAAACAAACCATCTCTTTCTGGTTTATAAGTACGATAGTTTATTGTTTCTGGTTTAGTTACTTCGCCACTGGACATTTCCTGAATTTCTTCAGAAGAAGCAAGACTAATAGTAATTTTTGAAAAATTTGTTTTTATTTTTTTATCTCTTCTAAAAGCCATATTTTTATCAGCTATTAATTTAATTTTTAATCAAGATCTACTCTCAAACATAAACCTCTTAATTCATGTACTAATACATTTAGAGATTCTGGAATTCCTGGTTCTGGCATTTGTTCGCCCTTAACTATTGCTTCATAAGTTCTAGCACGACCAACCACATCATCAGACTTAACTGTTAGAATTTCTTGAAGCACATTAGCAGCACCAAATGCTTCGAGTGCCCACACCTCCATTTCTCCAAAACGTTGTCCACCAAACTGTGCTTTACCGCCAAGAGGCTGTTGTGTAATTAATGAATAAGGACCTATAGAACGCGCGTGCATTTTATCTTCAACCATATGTCCTAATTTCAACATATAAATTACTCCAACAGTTGCTGGCTGATCAAATCTTTCGCCTGTGCCACCATCATACAAATACGTGCTTCCATATTCTGGTAAGCCAGCTTTTTTAGTATATTCATTAATTTGATCGATATCAGCTCCATCAAAAATAGGTGTCGAAAACCTAACTCCTAAAACACTACCTGCCCAGCCTAAAATTGTTTCATAAATCTGTCCTAAGTTCATACGAGATGGCACACCCAAAGGATTTAACACAATATCAACTGGAGTTCCGTCTTCTAAGAAAGGCATATCTTCTTGACGAACAATTTTTGCCAAAATACCTTTATTACCATGACGACCAGCAAATTTATCACCAACTTTAACAATTCTTTTACTTGCAATATAAACTTTTGCCAATTGAATTATTCCTGCTGGAAGTTCATCACCAATAGTAATTTCAAGCTTTTTACGACGATTATCGCCATCTATTTTCTTTTGCTCAACCATATAGTTAAACAAAAGTTTTGAAATAGTTTCGTTTCTATTTTTATCGGTTGTCCAACGACCAGGACTTACATTAAGAAAATTTAAATCTACTAATAGTTTTTGAGTAAACTTTGTCCCTTTTGGAATTAAATCATTATTAAAATTATCTTTAACACCTTGAGATGTTTTTCCATTAACAAGAGTGAAAAGTTTTTCAATCAATATACTTTTTAGTGCAGCAGATTCTTCTGCATGTTTTTTATCAAGATTTTCTACTAAAATTTTATCTTGATTTCTAAGTTTACGATCTTTAATTGTTTTCGAGAATAATTTTTTATCTATCACAACCCCACTAGTTGATGGCGAAGCTTTTAATGAAGCATCTTTTACATCACCTGCTTTTTCACCAAAAATAGCTCTCAAAAGTTTTTCTTCTGGAGAAGGATCTGATTCACCTTTTGGAGTAATTTTACCAATTATTATATCTCCAGGTTTTACATATGCACCTATCCTAATAATTCCATTCTCATCTAAGTCTTTAGTTGCAGTTTCGCTTACATTAGGAATATCTGAAGTTAATTCTTCCATTCCTCGTTTTGTCTCACGTACTTCTAATTGATAATCAGCAATATGGATAGATGTAAAAATATCTTCTTTAACTATATTTTCATTTAAAACAATAGCGTCTTCAAAGTTATAACCTTTCCAAGGCATGAAAGCAACTTTAAGATTACGTCCTAAAGCTAATTCTCCATTATCTGTTCCATAACCTTCGGTTAATAAATCACCTTTTTTAATAATATCGCCTTTTTTGACTAGGGGTCGTAAATTTACGCAAGTGTTTTGGTTAGTCTTTTGAAATTTTGGAATATTATAAGTAACAGAATTATCTGTAAAGCTTATAAATTTTTCTTCTTCAGATCTATTATATTTAACTATTATTTTTTCTGCGTCAACATACTCAACTACTCCATCACTTTTTGCTGTAATCAAATTTCGTGAATCGCGAGCAACCATTTCTTCTATGCCTGTTCCTACAATTGGTGCTTCTGCTTTTAAAAGAGGTACTGCTTGACGCATCATGTTCGAACCCATTAAAGCACGGTTGGCATCATCATGCTCTAAGAATGGAATTAAAGAAGCAGCTATCGAAGCTATTTGGTTTGGTGCAACGTCCATTAACTCAATTTGTTGAGGATCGGTTACAACAAAATCTCCTTCATCTCTTGATTTTACTCTTGATGATAGGAAATTACCATCATCATCAATCTCAGCATTAGCTTGAGCTATAATTGTTTCTTCTTCTTCTGCACTTAAATAAACTATATCGTCGAAATAAACTTTACCATCAACAACTTTTCTATAAGGAGTTTCGATAAATCCTAGTTTATTTATTTTTGCATAAACACAAAGCGAAGAAATTAAACCAATATTTGGACCTTCGGGGGTTTCAATTGGACATAAACGTCCATAGTGAGTATAGTGAACGTCTCTAACCTCAAAGCCAGCTCTTTCACGTGAAAGTCCACCAGGACCTAAAGCTGAAAGTCGTCTTTTATGAGTAATTTCTGCTAATGGATTAATTTGATCCATAAATTGAGACAACTGATTTGTCCCAAAAAATGAATTTATTACAGACGATAATGTTTTAGAGTTAATAAGATCAATTGGATGAAAAATTTCATTGTCTCTAACATTCATTCTTTCGCGAATAGTACGAGCCATACGAGCTAAACCAACGCCAAATTGATTTGCTAATTGTTCACCAACAGTTCTAACTCTACGGTTGCTCAAGTGGTCAATATCATCAACATCTGCTTTTGAGTTTACTAACTCAATTAAATATTTTATTATTTCGATTATGTCTTCTTTAGTAAGAATGCGAATTTCGTCAGGAATGTTCAAGTTTAATTTCTTGTTCATTCTAAAACGACCTACATCTCCTAAGTCATAACGTTTGTCCGAAAAGAACAATTTATCAATAACATCACGTGCAGTAGCTTCGTCTGGTGGTTCGCTACTACGTAACTGACGATAAATACTTACAACAGCTTCTTTTTCCGAGTTACATGGGTCTTTTTGTAGAGTGTTGTAAATTATTGCGTAATCAGAAACTTTTTGATTTTCTTTATGCAAAAGAATAGTTTTAGTTCCTGATTCTAAAATCATGTCTATATGTTGAGTTTCTAAGACTGTTTCTCTATCAATAACAACTTCGTTACGCTCTATAGATACAACTTCTGCAGTATCTTCGTCAACAAAATCTTCTATCCATGTTTTTAAAACTCTTGCTGCTAATCTACGACCAACAACTCTTTTTAAAGCAGTTTTAGATACTCTTATTTCATCGGCTAAGTCAAAAATTTCTAAAATATCTTTATCGCTTTCAAAACCGATAGCTCTAAGCAAGGTTGTAACAGGTAATTTCTTTTTTCTATCAATATATGCATACATTACACTATTGATGTCTGTTGCAAACTCAATCCAAGAGCCTTTAAATGGGATAATACGAGCTGAATATAGTTTAGTTCCATTAGTATGAATAGATTGACTAAAGAAAACGCCTGGCGACCTATGCAGTTGCGAAACGATTACTCTTTCTGCTCCGTTTATTACAAAAGTTCCACTTGGTGTCATATATGGAACTGCACCTAACCACACATCTTGAACCGAAGTTTCAAAATCTTCATGTTCGGTATCTGTACAATAGAGTTTTAGCTTTGCTTTTAAAGGCACGCTATAAGTTAATCCACGCTCAACACATTCTTGTATGCTATATCGTGGTGCATCTAAAGTATAATCTAAAAATTCTAATATAAAATTATTTCTAGTGTCGTTTATTGGAAAATTATCCATAAACACTTGATATAAACCTTCAGATTTTCTTTGTTCTGCTGTGGAGTTTAGTTGGAAAAACTCCTCAAATGACTTTATTTGTATTTCTAAAAAATCAGGATACTCCAACTGATTTTTTGTTGTAGAAAAATTAATTCTTTGTTTCTTATTACTAATCATTGTTTTTTTATTAATTAAAAGAACCTAAACATTAACAACGAAAGGTTTAAAGCCCTTTTTGGGCTTTAAACCTATAATTTAATACAACAAAAGTTGTTTATTTAAGTTCGACTTCTGCACCTGCCTCTTCTAATTGAGTTTTAAGTGCATTTGCCTCGTCTTTTGGAACTCCTTCTTTAATTGGTTTTGGAGCTTCATCAACAAGGGCTTTAGCTTCTTTAAGACCTAGTCCTGTTAATTCTTTTACTAATTTAACAATTTGTAATTTTTGAGCACCAGCGTTTTTCAAAATAACGTCAAACTCGGTTTTTTCAGCTTCTACTGCTTCACCAGCGCCTCCTGCAACTGGTCCTGCTACTGCAACTGCTGCAGCTGCTGGCTCAATACCATATTCTTCTTTTAGGATGTTTGCTAATTCATTTACATCCTTAACAGTAAGGTTAACTAATTCTTCTGCTAACTTCTTAAGATCTGCCATTTTAATTTGATTTTAATTTGTTTTTAAACTAAATTTTCTATTCTCTTTCTGATAAGGTTTTTACTAAACCTCCTAATAAATTTTTACCTGATTCAAGTTGTCCAAGAACTGTTTTTATTGGTGATTGTAACAATAAAATAATATCGCCAATAAGTTCTTCTTTAGATTTAAGACTTGCTAAAGCGCTTAATTGGTCTGCACCAATATAAAACGATTCTTCAGCATAAGCTCCTTTGAAAAGCGGTTTATCACTTTTTTTATTAAGTTCTTGAATTAATTTACCAGGAACATTTGCAACATTGGTAAACATTACTGTAGTGTTTTCTTTTAAAACACCATAAAGTTCCTGAAAATCACGACCGCTTCGCTCTAAAGCTTGCTTAAAAAAAGTATTCTTAACAACAATCAGTTCTATGCCTTTTTCGAAACATTTTTTTCTTAATTCAAAAGTTTCAACCGCATTTAACCCCGAAATATCTGTTAGATAAAAGTGGTTATATTCGTTGATTGTATCTTTCAAACTTTCGATAAGTGCATTTTTATCTTCTCGTTTCATAACTGGCAATTTGTTAATTACTAATTAATTGACTTTAGATCGATTTCAATACCAGGACTCATTGTGCTAGACAAATAAATACTTTTTACATAAGTTCCTTTTGCTGCTGTTGGTTTAAGTCTTATAATTGTCTGAATTATTTCAGTTGCATTATCAACTATTTTTTCAGGACTAAATGAAACTTTACCAATACCAGCATGAATTATACCGTATTTGTCCACTTTAAAATCAATCTTTCCTTTTTTCACATCTTCAACCGCTTTGCCGATCTCCATAGTTACTGTGCCTGCTTTTGGGTTTGGCATTAATCCTCTAGGTCCTAAAACTCTACCTAGTTTTCCTAGTTTTGCCATCACCTGAGGCATAGTAATTATAATATCGATATCTGTCCAGCCTCCTGAAAGTTGTTCGATATAATTATCTAATCCAACATAATCAGCTCCTGCATCTTTTGCTTCTTGCTCTTTATCTGGAGTACATAACACTAAAACTCGAACTTCTTTACCGGTTCCGTGAGGTAATGTTGTGATTCCTCTAACCATTTGATTGGCTTTACGAGGGTCAACACCTAAACGAACATCAATATCAACAGAAGCATCAAATTTTGTAAAAGTAATCTCTTTCACAAGTTTTGCAGCTTCTTGAAGATCGTACTTCTTGCCTTTTTCAAGTTTAGCTAAAGCGTTTTTTCTATTTTTGCTAATTTTTGCCATTTCAAAAAGTACTTTAATTATTTTTTAATTGGTGATTCTCCTTTTACAGAAATCCCCATACTTCTAGCTGTGCCTGCTACCATACTCATAGCCGAATCTAATGTAAAAGCATTTAAGTCAACCATTTTTGCTTCTGCAATAGCTTTAACTTGATCCCAAGTTACCGAACCAACTTTATTTCTATTTGGTTCTGCTGATCCTTTGTTAACTTTTGATTGCTCTAACAATTGAATTGCAACCGGTGGAGTCTTTACGATAAAATCAAAAGATTTATCACTATAATAAGTGATAATTACAGGTAATACTTTACCTACTTGATCTTGGGTTCTACCATTAAATTGTTTGCAGAACTCCATGATATTTAAACCTTTTGATCCTAAAGCTGGACCCAAGGGTGGAGATGGATTAGCGACACCACCTTTAACTTGTAGTTTAATAAAACCACTAATTTGTTTTGCCATAAACTTTTTTTTCTAAATAAAAGATTACTCTTTTTCAACTTGTATAAATCGAAGCTCAAGTGGAGTTCTACGACCAAAAATTTTAACCATAACTTTCAACTTTTTCTTCTCATCATACACTTCTTCTATCACACCACTAAAACCACTAAATGGACCATCAATAACCTTTACTGGTTCACCCACATAAAACAACATGTTTACTTCTTCGTCACTTTCTGCCAGTTCGTCAACTTTTCCAAGTATTCGAGCTATCTCGTCATTACGCAAAGGTGTTGCATGTCCATCTTTGGTGGTTTTTAAAAAACCAATTACTCCGCTTACATTTTTTATACTGTGCTCTATTTCACCGTCTAAAGCAGCATGTATCAAAATATAACCTGGAAAAAAATTTCTTTCCTTTGTAATAGGTTTTCCATTTCTGACCTGATAAACTTTTTCTGTCGGTATAAGAACTTGAGACACTTGATCTTGTAGTCCAAGCCTAGCAATCTCTGCTTCAAGGTATTCTTTTACCTTTTTTTCTTTTCCGCTAAGAGCTCTAACAACATACCATTTTTTAACAATCTCTGACATATCCGACAAAATTAGGTTTAATAAAATATGCCATAAATTACTTCGAGAAGATTTTTAAAACTATAATCCATCACGAAAATAATTAAGGCAAATATTAAGGAAGCAACCATAACCACAACAGCACTACCCTGAAGTTCTGACCATTTGGGCCAAGTAACTTTATGAACTAGTTCGTTGTAAGTATCTTTGAAATATTCTTTAATTTTTCTCATTTTAATATCTCGTTTGCACGGGAGGAGCGACTCGAACGCCCGACACCTAGTTTTGGAGACTAGTGCTCTACCAACTGAGCTACACCCGTAGAAAGAAGAAGCAAGGAAAACCTCGCTTCATCTATCTTATTGGTTTTTTAATTATTCAATAATTTCAGTAATTTGTCCTGCTCCAACTGTTCTACCACCTTCACGGATAGCAAAACGAAGACCAACGTTACAAGCTACTGGATAAATCAATTCTACTTCAATTGAAACATTATCACCAGGCATAACCATTTGAACGCCTTCTGGTAAATGAATTTCACCAGTAATATCTAATGTTCTCAAGAAGAATTGTGGACGATATTTATCGTGGAATGGAGTATGACGACCACCTTCTTCTTTTTTCAAGATATAAACTTCAGCTTTAAATTTTGTATGTGGTTTAATTGTTCCTGGTTGTGCAATCACTTGACCTCTCTTAACCTCGTCTTTATCAACACCACGTAGTAATAAACCAACGTTATCACCAGCTTCGCCTCTGTCTAATATTTTACGGAACATTTCAACTCCTGTAACAACAGTTTTGCGAGCTTCTTCACCTAAACCGATGATGTGAACTTCATTACCTGTATTGATAACACCTGTTTCGATACGACCAGTAGCAACTGTTCCACGACCTGTAATAGAGAAAACGTCTTCAACTGGCATTAAGAATGGTTTTTCGTTATCACGTGGAGGAATTGGAATCCATGTATCAACAGCATCCATTAATTCCATAACTTTTTCTTCCCATTGTGCTTCACCATTTAATGCACCTAAAGCAGAACCTCTAATAACTGGACAATCATCACCTTCAAAACCGTAGAAATTCAATA
>DAONZU010000056.1:0-14932 GCA_035406965.1 Bacteroidales bacterium | reverse complement strand
ATTTATACGTTAAATTTTTAATTTTGTTGTCCTAAAAAAGGGGACCATTATAGAATACCGAGGTCTAATAATGTGTAGTTTGGATAATTTTCATAATTTCTATCTTTGTTAAGATATTTTCCTTCGCGAGACTTAAAAATTACAGAATAATTTACTAATAGGTTAGAAATTACTTTATGAGTTAAATTAAATGATACTTTATGTTGCAAATAATCTAAAACATATCTTGATAAGAAATTATCTGCAGGTTTGTCTGCAATAATATAAGCATAAGAAACATTAATATTTGTAATAAAAAATGAAGGATTAAAAATTTCTTGAGGATAAAAACCTGTAGAGACTTCAATTCCTGTTGTATTAACTTTTGTATGATTTACACAACGCCACAATGAATCATTTTCGGCTTTAATATAATCTATCATGTTTTTCCCATATCTTTGAAAAACGCATATTTGCCCGTCGAATATATTTTTTTTAGACTTATTATTTATCACATTATAATTATAACCTAACTCAAATGTCAGAGCTTCTTCGGGTTTTAATTTATCGTTTCCTAAAATATCGCCGGTGTGGTAAAATAAATCCGTAAATGTTGGCATTCTCATATTTTTACCAGCAAGTACATAAATGTTTTGTTCAAGTTTATATTTTTCTCCTAAGTTACAAGGTATTTTATAAGCAAAATTCAATGAGGGCAAATAATAAAAAATATTTTTATTGTCGGTATTATTCATAAGATTAAATGCTAAATTAACATCTACCCATTTGTTTGTATAGCTTTGATTTAGTCCTAATCCATAATATTGTCTTGTATAGGCATATTTATAAAAAATATTATCTTCTCTTTTTATGCTAACTGGCTCATTAAGCAAAAGTCCAAGCCCTGTACTATAAATATTTTCAATTTTATAATCTGCTGTAAACGCAGTCTTTCCAACTATTGAATAAAAATATGACAATAAATTAATTCCTGCCATTTGAGATTGATGGAAATTATTTTTTTCTCTTGCTTGACCTTTTATCAATTGATAGCAATCTTGTTGATAACGATAGTATAAAGAAGGTATTATCTTAACTTTTGCTTTATTTATATATTTAACACTTGCAATTACAGTTTGAATACTATCATGTTGATTAGGAAATCGTAATGAATAAAATCCATTTGCTCCATAATCTCTTGACAAGAATGCAAGTTGTGATTCAAATTTCCCAATTTTAGTTAGATAATTTCCGTAGTAAAAAGCATTAAAATTTTTAAAATCTGTATTTTCAACATAACCATCAGAGCGTTCGTAATCAAAATATAATAAATGTGATGTGTTTTTTGACAATAAATTCAATTCTATTCCGCTTTTAAGCAAACCATACATTCCTATTGTTGTTGATAAAGATAAATTGCTAACAGAATCTGGCTCTGTTAAAATATTTATTATGCCAGAAAAAGATGGTGAGCCAAAAAGACATTGAGAAGTATTTTTAAAAACTTCTATACCCGATATAATATTTGATGAAACTGGTATATTTAAAGAATAATGTCCTGTTTGCGGGTCGGTAAAATTAATTCCATTAAGATAAACAGCTGTTTGGTCAAAATTTCCTCCTCGAAAACTAATATCGGTTTGTGTCGAAAATTGTCCTCTTTGCCTAATGTCAATACCTTGAACTTGTTTCAACAAATTGCTAACCGATTCTTCTTTTTTTCTATTTAATATATCTGTCGAAATATAATATTGCAAACTTATTTGTTCTGTATTATGTGTTTTTAAAGGCATTTTATCATATACTTCTACTTCTTGCAAACGATATGTTTTTATTGAATCGTGAGTTTGCCCGAAAGATTTATTATTGCTAAATATTGAAATAAATACCAAACATATTATTACGAACAATCTTCTGAAATTTATTTTAAACTTACAATCATTATTTTCCATGATATTGTTTTATTAAAATAATGTGCAAAATTAATTTAAAACACAATCAAAGATTTATTAATTATCGTGTTTGAAAACATGCGAGACTTAACCTCATGAGTATCAACTAAATTTAAGAGGTTACAACTTTTAAAATTTTAACTTATCAAAACTTTTTATTCTTTTTAGATAATAATCAAAAACAATGCTACGATTGTAATAAGTTTTTATGTATTTCAGAGCTTTTGGTTTAACAATTTTTCGGTGCTTGCTCATTTTTTTTGCATTTTTCCAAAAATGAAAATATGCTTTACAAATAGAAAAAGCTTCTACAGGTTTTCCTTGCAACAAAATTTTAAAAAACGCTACTTGGTCAAGGAATAGTCTAACAAATTTAACTTTATTGCGTTTGTATTTAGGAATATTTTTTTCAATAATATATAAGTTATTTCTAAAGTTTAGATAAGTTTTAAACGGACTGCTTTTTGGCAATGTTCCTGCTCCCACATGATAAACTGTGCTTTTTGTTTGAATAACAATTTTATATCCTGAATTTTGTATTCTCCAACACAAATCAATTTCTTCTTGGTGAGCAAAAAACTCATCATCAAAACCATTTAGCATATTAAAAATTTCTGCTCTTACCATAAAAGCTGCTCCCGAAATCCAGAAACATTCAATATTTGTATCATATTGTCCAGAGTCTGTTTCGCAAGTATCAAAAATTCTTCCTCTACAAAACGGATAAGCATACCTGTCTATAAAGCCTCCTGCTGCTCCTGCGTATTCAAATTTATCTTTTTCGTAATACGACAAGAGTTTTGGTCCGCAAACTGCAATAGATTTATCATTATCTAACATTTCTACCAAAGGTTCTAGCCAGCCTTCAGTAACTTCAATATCTGAATTTAAAAGCAAGTAATATTCTGCTTCTACTTCTTTTAATCCACGATTATAGCCACCTGCAAAACCATAATTTTTATCTAAAACAACAGTTTTTATATCAGGAAAATTTGATTTTAAATATTCCAAAGAATCATCTGTAGAAGCATTGTCGATTATCACAATATCAGCAAGTGCGCTTGGCGTATTGTCCACTAAGCATTGCAGAAATTGTTCTAAAAACTTCTTACCATTCCAATTTAATATGACTACTGCTACCTTTTTCAAAACTTTTATAATAAATCGCTTGCTAATTCGGCTAAATAAGATCTTTCGCCCTTTACCAAGTTTACATGAGCAAAAATTTCTTGTCCTTTCATTTTAGTTGTTAGATATGAAAGTCCGTTAGACCTTGCATCAAGATAAGGAGAGTCGATTTGTCCTATATCGCCAGTAAAAACTATTTTGGTTCCTTCGCCTGCACGTGTAATAATGGTTTTTATTTCGTGTGGTGTTAAATTTTGTGCCTCATCAATAATAAAAAACACTTTCGACAAGCTTCTTCCTCTAATATATGCTAGTGGCTCTATCAAAAGTTTATTACTTTGCAACATCTCATCAATTTTCGTAAAATCAGGACTTTGTGGTTTAAATTGATGTTTTATTACTGATAAATTATCGAAAAGAGGCTGCATATAAGGAGTGATTTTTTCATTAGCATCTCCCGGTAAAAATCCCAAATCTTTATTTGATAAAGCTACAATAGGTCGAGCTAAAAATATTTGTTGAAAATTTCGTCTTTGATGTAGTGCTGCTGCCAAAGCTAAGAGAGTTTTTCCTGTTCCAGCTTTACCTGTTAGCGACACTAATAAAACTTCGGGACGCAACAGAGCATCGATTGCAAAGGCTTGTTCTGCATTACGTGGCTCTATGCCATATACATTTGTTTTAAAAACTCTATTTAAAGTTACGGTAGCAGAATTATAATGAGCTAAAGCACTTGATGATCCATTTTTTAAAATTAAATATTGATTTGGATATGGCTTAAAATCTAAAGGAAATTCCTCAAAAGCAACACCCTCATTTTCCTCATACAAACTACTAATCAAAGCTTTATCAACATGTTCGACTGTAATAACTTCTTTATTTAAACCTTCTAAATTTTCTACATGGTCATTTTTATAATCTTCGGAAATAAGTCCTAGAGCTTTTGCCTTAACTCTAAGATTTATATCTTTAGTAACTAAAATGTTTTGTTGTTTAGGAAAATTTATGTGATAATATTCGGTAATTGCTAAAATTATATGGTCGGGGCGATGTTCTGGAAAATTATTTTGCAAATTTTCCGAAAAAGGTTTTCCTGTTTCTACAAACAATTTACCTAAGCCTTCGCCTAACTTAACTCCTTCTTTAAAAAAATCATCGCCTGCTAAACTGTCTATAATGCGAGTAAATTCACGTGCATGAAAATTTATTAAATCATTTCCTCTTTTAAACTTATCTAATTCTTCTAATACAACAATAGGTATTAAAACATCATGTTCTTCAAATTTAAAAATGCACTTAAAGTCATGCAAAAGCACATTTGTATCAAGAATGAAAAGTTTTTTTTGTTTTTTCACACCTGTTTTTTGCTTTGCCATAAAAATTGTTCTTATCTGATTTGTTTACAAAGATAACATTTTATTTAAAAAATAAAATATAATGAATTTTAAAAATTTGTTTTAAGATAATTTAACTATTATTTATCTTCACTACAAGTTGAATCAACATGTTGATTAATAAGTTCATTTGATATTCCCATTGAAGAAAATCCACCGTCATTATAAATAGTTTGCATTGTTATCATTTTACTCAAATCAGAGAACAAAAACATACAAGTATTTGCACAAGATTCGGCATCAGCATTTCCTAATGGTGAAATGGAATCAGCATAATCAAAAAAAGCATTAAATCCAGAAATGCCTTTTACTGCTGTTGTTTTAGTTGGTGATTGTGAAATAGAATTTATTCTAACCTTTTTAGCTACACCATAATGATATCCAAATTGACGAACAATAGATTCTAAAATAGATTTTGCATTAGCCATATCGCTATAATTTGAAAAAGTTCTGTGTGCCGCTATATAAGTTAAAGCAACAACAGAGCCACCTTCGTTAATAGCATCTAACTTTGTAGCAACTGCTAAGACCTTATGTAATGAAATAGCTGAAACATCTAATGTTTTATTCAAATAATCATAGTTCAATTCTGTATATGGGATATTTTTACGCATATTTGGAGACATTCCTACAGAGTGTAAAACAAAATCTATTTTTCCTTCCAATATTTTCATAGATTCTTCAAATAAACTTTCTAATTCTGAAACTTCAGTAATATCAGCTGTAATAACTTGAGAGTCGGTTTTTTTCGCCAACTCAAAAATTTCTTTTCTGCGTAATGCTAAAGCTGAGTTTGTTAAAACAAAATTAGCACCTTCTTCTTTTGCTCTAATAGCAACTTTCCATGCAATAGAATTTTCGTCTAAAGCGCCAAAAATAATTCCACGTTTTCCTTTCAATAAATTGTATGTTCCCATATTACTTTTCTTTATTAAAATTTTCATTTATAATAAAAAAAGCCTCTTTTTCTGAGGCTTTTGTGGTCCCACTAGGGCATGATCCTAGGACCCCCTGATTATGAGTCAGGTGCTCTAACCAACTGAGCTATGGGACCGATATAGAAAAAATCTATAATATTTCAAATTACATTCTTATTTCTCATTAAAAACAAGACTGCAAAGATATTGCTTTTATTTTATTTTTCAAAAAAAATGCTGTTTTTTTTCTTTGATTACTATTTTTTACAAATTTATTAATCTAAGATATCAAAACATAACAAATTTTTGTGTTTTTATTTCTTTTCCAGAATCAACATTTATGAAATAAATTCCACTATTAGGTTTGTCGTTAAAAATATCTTTAAGAGAAACTTCGTGATAACCTGAATGTAATTTATATTCTTTTAAAGCCACAATTTCACCAAGTAGATTAGTAACAAAAATTTTAGTATTTGAATAATCGCTAAGAGTAAATATTAAGCGAGAATCTAAACCACCTGGATTAGGCAGGATACTAAACCCTGATAATAAAATATTATTTTTAACATCTGAACTTCCTGAGGTGTAATTTAATTCCCAACCTTCATCTACACCACTAGAGTTTGTATAAAATTGCAATATTACTTTTCCGCTTGGAATTGAAATAGTGCCTTCGGGTGGTGTTGTGGTATTGTTAAATTTATATAACTCATTTTCTGCACTAATAGCATCTTTAAATATTTTGAGATAATCGTAGTTGTCGGCTATTTTACATTTTACGAAATCTATATTAATATAATTTGCTCCTTCTGGTTCGATAATCCAAGAACATAATGTTGAATTATTATAATCGCATGATTTACTACCATCGCTTAAATTACCTTGAGCTTCTGTAAAAAGCATATTAAACTTACAAGCGGCATTAGTATATTTCACTTTCCAGCCATCAGCTTGCAAGCTTGCATCAGTATTAAATTTAATTGTCATACCACCAGTAAAAGAAGAGAATAATTGTGAGTAATCACTATCTTTATCTAACGTAGCTATTAGTTTTGTACTAGTTTTGTCGCCATCGTATAATTCCACAACATCACCTTCAGCTAAATCAAATTTAGTAAAATTCAAATTAACTACTGAGCCACAATCTGGTTTAATTTCAAAAACACAAGACTGGTTAGCTTGATAATCTTCTGGTCCGCTACCATCATCAAAAGAGCCTTCGTCACCAACAATTAATTTGTCGCCTTGACAATATGCAGGGAAACCTGTGTCAGGATATATATTAATAACCATATCATTGTTTTTATTAAAATTATTTTCTTCACCTCCAACTGTAGCTGTAGAAGTTAAATTATCTAAAGTATAATATCCATTACCAGCACCACCCCAGCCCCAGTTCATATGGAAACTATCATCTTGATATCCGTCACAGTTCCAAGCATGTCCAGCACCCGAAGTAGGCGTACCTGAATACACCATAGGTTTTTTTGCATCAACTTGTTGTTTAATTAAATTTTGCCAATTAGCTTCTGAATAACTACTCTTTGATACATATTGCGCAGACGAGCTATATTTAAAATAATTTTTTAATGCTTCTGAAACTTTATTAGTTGTACTAGCTGAACCTTCAGCTGTCCAATACATACCAACAGCAACACCAGCATGATAGTTAATTTTCCCTAATTCAGGATTTACAAAACTTGAAGCCTGATCTGGAATAGCAGTCCAATCATAAGTTTGTTGGGCAAAATTAATAGTAATATTTCCATATCCTCCATTTACCCAACTTGAGTGATATTTTGAGCCAGTACCTGTTGGGGGCCAATTATAATATTTCATAACTTGCAACATTGCTGTAGCAACACAACCGACAGGCACATGTCCACCCAACCCATAACCAGCATTAGCATCTGCAGGGCATTGTGAATTATAGGGCCAACCTTGATTCCAATTAATTCCTTGCAATAATATTGGCGAAGTTGATTTTAATTGAAAATCTTTATTTTGATTAAAGTACAATAATTCTTGCCATTGACTTACAGCTTTTTCATTTACATTCATTTCGTTATTTTTAACAAACTCAATACTTTCGTTAAAATAGTTCAAAAAATCTGCTTGTCCTGGAGACATATTATCAAAATTAAAACCACCTTCAAAAGAATAAGCTAAAATTGGAATAATTTGGTCATCAGATGAAACTATTACATAACCTTGATCGCCATTGATATTAAAAACATAAAACTTATAAATATCATTTTGAGATGGGTCAAAAAGGCAATTTAACTTTATTTCTTCCCACTTAAGAGGTTCGAAACTCGCAATTGCTTGAAATACATGACTTTTTGCTACTTGTTCTGCATCTTTGCGAGGCACAAAACCTGCAAATGCACTAAGAGAAAAAATAAAAATGAAGCTTAAAATTAATATTTTTTTCATACTTTAATAAATTTATATATTATTAGAAACTACAAAGTAAACAAATTTTATATTCATAATACAAAAAAAATCTAAAAAAAATCTAAAAAGTTATACATTAAACTATTTAACTCAAGACAAATCAGAATTATAATGCAATCCTATAGATTGTCGCCTTTCTTTTGCTTGTTTAATTATAAGGTATCCTATATTAATAATATTTCTTAGTTCACAAATATCTACACGCACTTTTGATGCTTTATACAATTCTTCAGTTTCTTGAAAAATAACATTTAGTCTGTCCATTGCTCGTTGTAATCTAAGGTCGCTTCTCACTATTCCCACATAATTACTCATAATTTGTTGTACTTCTTTGCGAGAATACGAAATAAGTACTAGTTCTTCATTATTTATAGTACCTTCATCATTCCAATCTGGAATTTCATTAATTATTTCTGAAGGATACCATTTTGAATCAGCAGCTACTTCGGCAGCTCTATGAGCAAAAACCACAGCTTCGAGTAATGAATTAGATGCCAAGCGATTAGCACCATGTAAACCTGTGCTTGCAGCTTCGCCTGTTGCAAATAAATTTTTAATACTAGTTCTTGCATAAATATCAGCTTTTATTCCGCCACATAAATAGTGAGCTGCAGGAGTAACAGGAATTAAATCTTTACTGATATTTATACCTATTTCCATACATTTTGCATAAATTGTTGGGAAATGAGTAATTAATTTTTCTTTGCTAATATGTCTTGCGTCTAAATACACGTGGTCTTCTCCCGACAGCTTCATTTCCGTATCTATTGCACGAGCTACTATGTCGCGTGGAGCAAGCGAGCCTCTAGCATCATATTTTAAGCAAAAATCTTCATTTTTATGATTCTTTAAGATTGCTCCTTCTCCTCTTAAAGCCTCTGTAATTAAAAACGATGGTCGTTCAGTAGGATTATATAATGCTGTTGGATGAAATTGTACAAACTCCATATTTTCAACCACTCCTTTTGCTCTATAAACCATTGCAATCCCATCACCTGTAATACCTGGCGGATTTGTAGTGTTTTGATAAGCATTTCCACAACCTCCTGTTGCTATCATTGTGGTTTTTGCCAAAAATGTGAAAACTTTTTTCGACTTAGTATCAAAGATATAAGCTCCATAACAAGTAATGTCTGGAGTAGTTTTCCTAACTGTTTGTCCTAAATGATGTTGAGTAATAATTTCGATTGCAAAATGATTTTCAAAAATAAAAATATTAGGATCTCGTATTACCTCATTAATTAATGCTCTTTGTATTTCTTGCCCGGTTTTATCTTTAAAATGTAAAACTCGATTTTCTGAATGCCCCCCTTCTTTTCCCAAATCAAAACTTCCGTTTTCATCTTTATCGAAATGAGTACCTATATTTATTAAATCCAAAACTCTAGTTGGACCTTCTTTCACAACAATTTCAACAACTTCTCTATCGTTTAAACCAGCACCCGCATTTATTGTATCTTCAATATGTTTGTCATAAGAATCGGGAGTGTGCATTACAGAAGCTATACCACCTTGAGCCTTAACTGTAGTTGTATTAGAAATGTCTTCTTTTGAAATAATAGCAACTTTTCCAAATTTACTAACCTTTAAAGCATAAAATAAACCTGCTATTCCACTACCAATAACTAAAAAATCAAATTGTTTTTTCATAGAAACACAAAAATTCTAATTAAATATTTTTACAAAGATAAGCTAAAAACGGTTTTATTTAATATTTTAAAACAATTTTAAGAAAACTACGTATAATAAATAAAAATAAACTTAAACATTATGAAAGACAAGTTGGTTAATTTAGTTACTTACAGGTATGATCACAGGGCTGAAATCTTAAAAGACAAATTAGAGGAAGAAGGCATTGAATGTTTTGTAACAGATGCTAGTGCATTTGGTTCTATGATAGGATTTAGAGTTATGGTTTTGGAAAAAGATTTAGAAGACGCTATTAAAATTTATAAACATATTCAAAGTCTATACGACGACCATTCTACGGATGTTTTAGAGGGTCCTGATGAAGAAGAATAAGCTATACCATTTCTTCAAGTTCTTTTAAGACTAATTGTTTACCTGCATCTCTATTGTCTCTTGCGGTTGCAGTAAAATAATTATGACTTTTTATAAATTTATATTGCATTTTATTCCATTGATCTATAGTATTTATTTTTCCTCTTTCGAAAAGTTCTCTAAATAAGTTTTGTGAAATAGGTATAAAATCTGGACGACCCAAATAATCCAAATCTGCATCGCACATTATTTTTTCTAATAAATCTTTTGGTCTTGGTGGCATTTTAGTTGCCATAATTAGACGTTTTACAGTTTCGATTTGCGTTGCACTAAATCCATTTTTTGCCAAAGTTTCAGCTGCCATTTTTGCTCCTATTTCTTCATTATTGTCATAACTAACTATAAATCCTGCATCATGGAACAAAGCAGCACATTTTAGCAGCAACATTTCTTCCTCACTTATACCTTCTTTTCTGCCAATATCTTCTGCAATGTATAAAAAGTCAATAGTATGTTTTAAATCATGATAATATAAATTTGAAGGTAAGTTCTTTTCTAAGAGTTCTAAAATATCCTCTTGAATTGTTTTATATTTTAAAAACAACATTCTAATAAAGAAGTCTTGATTTGGAGTGATTCTGTCTGCATTTTCTGAAAGAGTTTTTTTAATTTCATGCACAAAATACATTTCCATTTCTCCTTTATATTTCACATCAATTTTTCCACGATATTGGCAAACAAAAAAGTCTTTAATCCATTTATATGTACTTTCAGAAACATTAACTTTATTCACAACTCCATAAGATTCCATTCTGCTTGCAATATTCACGGTATCTCCCCAAATATCATATTCCAATTTTTTAGAACCCACTACTCCAGCTACCACAGGTCCTGTATGTACTCCTATTCTAATTTCTAACTTTAAATTACTTTCAGAATTTATTTCAGCAATTCTTCTCTGCATTTCTAATGCTGCCAAAACTACTTCTACTGGATTTGTGCTATCTCTATTTGGCATACCACCTGCACACATATAAGCATCGCCAATAGTTTTAATTTTCTCAATATTGTATTGAGCAATAATTTTATCAAAACTAGTAAAAATATTATTCAAATGTTTAATCAATTCCTCTGGTTTTGCTTGTGCCGCAATTTTAGTAAAACCCTGAATGTCAGCAAACAAGACCGTAACCATTTCATATTTTTGGGATTTTGCTTTTCCTGTTTCTCTTAATTCATCGGCAGTGTTTTGAGGCAACAATTTTTTTACCAACTGCTCTGTTTGTTCTTTTTGATAAGCCAATTCGTTTGTTCTATCTTCAACAAGTTTTTCAAGGCTATATCTTTCGTTTGCATGTCTTAGTTCGTTAAGTTTTAATATTAAAAAAACTGCTGTAAATAAAATTAAAACATAAAATAAAAAAGCATACCAAGTTCTATACACAGGAGCTCTAATAGTAAAATATAAACTAGTAACATCACTAATATTTCCATATTCATCTTTTGCTCTTATTTGAAATTCATAATCTCCTTCAAATAAAGATGTATATTCTTTAAAGTTTGCACTAGTCCAATCCGACCAGTTGTTGTCGAAACCTACTAATTGAATCTGATATTTTGCTTGTCCAAAGCTATTGTAATTAAGTGCCGTAAAATCAAACCTAATTGTTTTATCTGAATATTTAAACTCATATTTTTCCAAATCATTATTCTTAAAAGGCACATATATTAAAGAATCACCATGAACTGTTATTTTTCTAATTAAAACATTAATCTTTTTCTCAAAAAATTTTGTATCATCATTATTGATTTTAATTAACGCTTCTGTTGACCCAAGCCAAACATCTCCATTGTCTTCGGGATATATACTTTCTATAACAAACTCTTTTAGATGAGAATATGGACTTGCAACAGTTGTGTAGCTAGAACTTGATTCTTCAAACTCAAATCGTCCTGTTTCTCTCTCATATTTGCCATCAGTAATATTACTATACCAAATATTTTTATTTTTGTCTTCGACTAAAGGATATAAATAAGAATTGGTTTTAGCATAATTTTTCTTAAATAAAGTATCTTCAAAGAAATAGTTTACTTGATAATTATATCTATATACTCCTTTGTTTGTTGCGAATAAAACGCCTTGAGAAGAAGAAAAAACATCTATCCAATCATATTCTTCGGGTAATCCTGTTTTATTAACAAAACTTATTATTTCTGGTTTTAGATTTAAACCCGAAAAAAAGCTAAGTTGAAACAATCCGTCTTCACTAGTTCCAAGCCAGAAATTACCAAAATAATCTTCACAAATAGTTCTAGTACTATAAGAAAAATTTTGCACATAACCTAGTGTATCAATGTTTGAATTCTTAATTGAAGCAATAAGCAAGCCGTCTTTTGAACCTATTAAAACATTATCTGGGAAAAAACTCATTTGTGAGATAGTCTGAAAATTTCCTGATAGTTTTAATTTAGCTCCACTTTTATTAATCTGATAAATTCCATCATTTGTAACAGCATATAAATTGCCTTGAATTTCAACAAGTTTCCAACACATTGCTCTAATTTCCTCTATTTTCTTAAATTTAGCTTTATAGTCAAACGTGTTTCGAGTTTTATCATAAACACTTTGGCGATTATACAAATAAACACCATTAGTGGTTGCGACATAAAGATCAGAGTTATATCTAAGTACACTTAAAATCACACCATTAAGACCATAATAAGAGCCAAAAAAACTTATATTACTTTTTGTTTCAATCAAGCTTATTCCACTAAAAGTAGTTAACCATAAATTTCCGTCATTAGCCACAAACAAGCTAGTTATCTGATTGTCTCTCAAGCCATTATCTCTACTCATAGAAAAAAGATAATGTCCATCTTTATCAACACAAACAATACCTCCATGGTCTGTTCCAAAAACTATTCTGTCGTTGTCTAAAACTAATCCTGTCGAATAAGTATTAGCTCGTATAAATTCATCTGCATCTGTTTTAAATTCTGTTAGCAATCCTTCTGAATATTTAAAAAAACTTTCACTTTTTTGGTCTCTAATTAAAAATTCTTCTGAACTTAAAGTAATTAAGTCGAAAATATTTATGTTTTCAAAAAGATCAAAATCTTCAAATTTTGTAAAATCGCCGTTTTGACAATAAAACAGACCTTTCCCTTTTATAGTACATAAGACTTTTTCGTTAAACTTAAATATTTTAATGCCATACTTAAAAGTTTTAATTGTTTGCAAACTGTCATTATGAAAATAAAGCAAATGTTTGGGACTAACCACATATAAATCTTTATCAATAGCGATAATTTGCTCTACTTGTCCGAACTTATCATTTTTATTAATATTAAATATTTTTGCAAATGGAAGTCCATTTTCATAAACAATTTTTCCTATTTGATTATATCCTCCATAATAAATTTCATTTTTTGAATTAATTGTCAATATTGGTTTGCCAGGAATTTTAATTAAATGCCATGAACTATTATCAAATTCCATAATTCCATTAGCATTTCCAAAATACATTATTCCTTCTTTATTTTGAACTACGCTAAAATTTTGACTTTCTTGTCCATAATTGCGAGGCGAAAAATTTTTATATCCCGGAACACCAGTTTCAAAAATTTGACAAAAGGCATTAGAAACAACAAAAATTAATACTAATATTGCACTAATATTTTTCATAAAATATTTTTAACAAACTTAATTTTAATTTGTTAAAACACAAAATACTTAAACTAAATTTTAAAATAATTTATAAACATGGCTTTGGGAAAAGAGAATAAAATACACATCGGAATATATGGACGTAGAAATGTTGGTAAAAGTGCTTTAATAAATTTTTTATCTGGTCAAAACATTTCTATTGTAGCAGATTTGCCAGGTACAACAACCGATCCTGTAAAACGAAGTTTTGAAATTACAGGTTTTGGTCCGGCAATTTTTATTGATACTGCTGGAATTGATGATGTAGGCGAAATTGGAGATTTAAGAACAAAAAAAACTTTAGATACAACAAATAAAGTTGACTTAGCAATTTTAGTATTCGATTCCAATAATTTTGGTAAATATGAAGAAAATTTAATCAACAATTTTAACAATTCAAAATCACCCTATATTTTACTACATAGCAAATCTGACATACAAGCACTTAACCCAGATTTAGAACAAAAATTAAAAAATAATTTCACAAAAAACATCATTGATTTTTCCATAAAAGATTTAGCAAAAAGAGATGAAATTTTTGAACTAATAAAAACAACAATTCCTGATTTATCTTTAAAGACAGATACTCTTTTAGGCGATATTATAAAAAAAGGAGATTTAGTTTTATTAGTAAGCACAATTGATGCTGGCACACCAGCTGGACGCTTGATTTTACCTCAAGTTCAAACTATTCGCGATGTTTTAGATAATGATGCTATTGCAATCATTTTAAAGCAAGATGAAATAGAAGATTTTTTTAAAAAATCAAAAGTAAAACCCGACTTAGTTATTACTGATTCTCAAATTTTTGGAACAATTGACAAACTAATTGATGAAAATATTTATTTGACAAGTTTTTCAATTGTTTTAGCAAGACAAAAAGGTGATTTTCAGGCTTATATTAAAGGCACTCCACATATTGAAAACTTAAAAGACGGGGACAATATTTTAATTTTAGAATCTTGCAGTCATCATGTTTCTTGCGATGATATAGGACGGACAAAAATTCCAGCTTTATTAAAAAAATATACAAAAAAGGAATTAAACTTTACTATTGTGAGCGGTTTAGATAATATTCCTGAAGCGATACAAAATTATGCTTTAGTTATTCAATGTGGTGGCTGTGTTTTAACAAAAAAACAAGTTCAAAGCAGACTAAAGCCAGCAATAGAAGCCAATATTCCTGTTACAAATTATGGAATGTCAATAGCATATGTACACGGTATTTTTGAACGTGCTGTACAAGTATTTAAAAAATAGTAAAAATAATTATTTGCAATTTAAAAATAAGGTATTATTTTTGCTTCGAATTGCCCGGGTGGCGGAATCGGTAGACGCGCTGGTCTCAAACACCAGTTCCTTCACTGGAGTGCCGGTTCGACCCCGGCCCCGGGTACT
>DAONZU010000055.1:0-15551 GCA_035406965.1 Bacteroidales bacterium | reverse complement strand
CAACATTAAAGGCATCGGCATTGTTTCGTCTTCGTAAAAACAGAGTAACAGTATTTGTGCCGGTAGCCATAAATGTATTAGAACCAAATTCGGTAATAGCCAGAATGTCAAAGTATTTCAAAACAATTTCGCGAGTTTGGGTATATATGCCTGTATTGTTTAATATACTGCTTGGCAATATAATACCTGCTACACCGCCATCTTTAAGCAGTTGTTTGGTTCGCTCAACGAATAGGCACTCTATTTCTGAACTTTGATCGGTTAAACGGCTGTAAAGTTCAAAGGCTTTCAGAGCTTTTTCTTCGTCCATCATCGTGCCTCTGAATGCAGAAACCGAATATGGTGGATTTGAAATAACTATATCAAACTGCTTATTATCTTGCGGATAAGTTTTGTCGGTCTCTTTTAGCAAATCTTTGAAATCGTTTGATGTGGCAAAATCTCCTAAACCGTCTCCGTGAATAACTTTTGCTAAACCGTCTCCGTGTAAGTAACAACTTACTTTTGCAGTTTTTACCAAACGATAATCTTTTTCAATGGCATATACATACTGTTCTGCCCAATTAAACTGGTCTCCCTGCCAGCTTCTAAGGGCTTTTTTCGTTGTTGGTGTTGAAAATTGATTTTCGGTCAAGGTATCAATATATTCCTGTATAACTTCCATTACCTCAGTAACAAAGTGTCCACTTCCAGCAGCATAGTCAATAACATTTGGTAGCAAATCGTTTTTACTTCCTTGTTCAATTTTTTGCAATGTTATTTCGCGAATAGGTAAACTTTTAATAATATATCGAGCTATTGGAACTGGTGTAAAAAACTGTCCCGACTCTTGTTTTAACCCTGTGGTTAAAAGTAGCTCAAAGAAATCGCTCAAAAACTGCTGACGATAATTATAACGGATTTGATAAACCTGCAAGAGTTCTACAACTTCTTTTACCACTTTAGCGTTTTCCTCAAACGAAGCATCGTCATATACCTCTTTTATGGCAAATTCGTTATTTTTTTTCAGACGTATTTCGGTTAAAATATTTTTAATTTCCTCTCTATATTGTTCTTCAATTGTTTGTTTAAAACGTGTATCAAACTCATCATCACTAAGATCTGCAACCTTTTTTTCCAATAGCTCTTTCATTCCCCTACGATACAGGTCTGTTAATCTTTTTTGAAAAGAGATATGGTCATCTTCTCCTTCTAACCATTGAAAATGAAGTTGTTCGTCTTCGCTTCTATCTTCATCAATGATTTTACACAGAAAGAGTGTAAATATTTTATTAAAAGCGTTAGGTTTATCAGAGACAACATTGTGACGCAGAATTTCTAAAAAACGATTAAAAATAAAACTGCTATCTTTTTGTTTTATAGGCTTTAAATCTTTTCTTGTTAATGCTTTACTTTGAAATTCGTAAGGTCTGACCCAGCTATCAAAAATACCGTTTGACTTGGGAAGCTTATTCCAACGTTCGTAAAAGTCTTTTACATTGCCCGTTTGTTTGTAATCTTCCTCAATTTTTACAATTGTATTTTTGTATTCAATGCTTTCACTATCTAATTTAGAAGTATATAGCATCAGAACATCGGTATTTTTATCTTGTTGAAAATAAGTAAAAAGTTGTCCGCCGTTCTTCTCTAAATTTTTCAGCTCTTTTTCGTACTCAGTTCCCCAAGTTTTACATTCAATCATTAAATAAGCGGAACCATCGTATTTAGTTACCAAAATATCTAATCGCCCGCTTGTTCCGTGTCCAGTTTTCCAAGTTTTTTCCAATGTTATATTTTGTGGCTGATACCCTTTTTCCAAAAGCCTATCCATACACTCCAAAACAACCCAGTTTTCAGCCTGCGAAAAGTTTTGCGTTGTTTTACTTTCATCTTTTATTTTATTTCCATAGTTGATATTTTCTTTCTCAAAATCAATTTCAACAACATAATAGTCAGCTTTAGAATATTTTTTCTGAAAAATACCCGAACTGTTTTCTTTTGGCAAAAAGCCTAATACTTGTATGAGTGTTTTGTTATTCATGGCAATTAGAATTTTAATTTTCCTTGTACAATGTTGGTAGCTTCTATATATTCATATTGTTTTTCAGCAACTGCAAAAACATTTTTAGAACATTTGTATTCATAAGCAGATTTTGCTGTTTTATCTGCAAAATATAAGTCTTTCACTTCTTGATAATCCATTTCAAAAGCATCAGCAAGTAGCTTAACTTTATCAAAAGACATTAGTTTTTTATCGTTTTCGATACGACTTACAAGTGGAGTATTTATCTTAATTAAAGCACCTAATTCTGTTTGACTCCAACCTCTTTTTTCACGTTCAGCTTTTATAAATTTACCAAAACTTGTCATTTTTATGTTTTACTCAAATTTGTTTTATCTTTTTTAGGCAAATTTACTAATATATATTTGTAAAAACTAAAGTATTTAACACAAATTTATTAACAACGCTCTAAAATTTTAGTTTTTCGGATTATTTCTTAGGGTTTTTGATTTTATAATTTTGTCGGGGTGAGTAGACTCGAACTACCGACCCCGCGCCCCCCAGACGCGTACTCTAATCAACTGAGCTACACCCCGCAAAATTGCCATGCAAAAATAATAAGTTTTGTTTAGCAAACAAAGTTTTTTCAAAACTTAATTAAAATTTAAACATTTTGTAAATCAACTTTTTACACCGAATAAAATTCAGTTATTAATTTGAATTTTAAACAAACAAATATGAATAATTTTGCAGATTGTATAAAATTACTAATAAATAATTTGTTTTAGATTATTTTTTTCAATTTTGTTAATTCAAAATAGAAAATATGAAACGTCTTTTTTACATATTGCTTAGTTTTTTATTTATTCCTAATTTAACTTTTTCGCAAGCCGACAAAAATGCTCGTATTATAGACACGGTAAATAGCAAAGGCTTTGATGTTCTTTTATTTGAAGACAACACTTGGGAATACATAAATCAAGATAGTGTTTTAGCTGTTATTAAATTCAACGACTCAATAAAACTTTATAATGATATTTATGAAAATAGACTTTTAGAACTAGATAGTTTAACTGTATTTTCAGAAAACTGGGATACGATTAATATTTTTGCTTTTGGCCGGGCTGATTACAAAAGAACACTTGACACTTTTGCAATAAGCCTATTAAATAATGGAGAAGAGTTTTTCATGCCTTATGTAGGAACTGTTATTAGTAGATTTGCATGGCGAAGAGGATACCATCATAATGGAATTGATATTAGACTAAAAACTGGAGATACTATTGTTTCGGCTTTTGATGGAATTGTGCGTTATGCCGGCTGGAACAGAGGAGGTTATGGATATTTGGTAATT
Source organism: Bacteroidales bacterium (assembly GCA_035406965.1). Classification (GTDB taxonomy): domain Bacteria; phylum Bacteroidota; class Bacteroidia; order Bacteroidales; family ML635J-15; genus Bact-19. The sequence continues at coordinate 12,216 of DAONZU010000055.1, read as the reverse complement.
ATTAGACATTACAACGGTATTGAAACTTATTACGCACATTTGTCAAAATTATTATGTCAAAGAAACCAAGAAGTTAAAGCAGGTGATGTTATTGCTCGAGGCGGAAATACTGGCAAATCTTACGGACCTCATCTTCATTTTGAAACAAGATATAAAGACAATCCTTTTAATCCTGAATTAATAATTGATTTTGAAAACAATAAACTAAAAACTGACACTTTAGTTTTGATGCCAGAAGAATTTGCATATTTAAAATCGAGACGTAGAACTTCTGGTGGAGTGTCTGGGGTTTTGGAAGGTAATTATCATATAGTTTATAGCGGTGATACTCTTTGGGCAATTTCTCGCAAATACAATATTTCAATTAGTCAAATATGCTCAATGAATGGAATTTCTGAAGATTCCACATTGCAAATTGGTCAAAAAATTAAAGTAAAATAATTACTCAATCGAGGCTGCTAAATTCATAAATTCATATTTATTACCAGAATAATCAAGAATTTTTATAAAATCTTCAAAACTTATTGCGATAAGAGCATTTAATTCGTTTGGTAAAAATGTAAGTTTTTGTTTTGTTTTCAATCCCTCATCAATAAAGACCTCAACATGATTAGCCTCATCATTTAATAAAGAGAAAACAGAAATTGCACCTATCACTCCTTTTATGTGTTTATCTATTCTTTGTTGAGAAGCAAAAGAGATTTTTCCTTTTTTAAATTTATCTTCTAATACCTTAATGTTAATATCTCTGTAATAATCAGAAATTAACAAAAAATGCCTATTCCCTTTATGGTTTCTCATAAACAGATTTTTACAACGTGTCGCTCCTATCCTATTCCAAAAACTTATATCTTCTTCACTCGAAAAATCTTTTGGCGACTCATAATATTCAAAACTTATATTTAGTTTTTCTAAAGTTTCGTAAACAATTTTTTGTCCTATCATTTTTTCTTAAAATAAATATCTAACAATTGAGTAGCAGCTACAAAACTACTTATTTCATTTTTTTCTATTTTAACTTCTAATTTTCTCAATTCGGTTTTCACTAATTTATCGTCATAAAATCTTTCTTTCAAAGCTGAATTTATTGCTTCGAACAGCCAATATTTTGATTGTTTTAAACGATTTATTTCAAAATACCCATTATTTCTTGTATGAGTTTCATACTCTTTTATGGTTTCCCAAATTTCACTTATTCCTTTTTTCTCAAGTGACGAACAAGTAAGAACTTTTGGATCCCACTTTGACTCTGTTTGTGGAAATAAATGTAAAGCATTTTGATACTGAACTCGAGCAAGTTTTGCTTTTTGCACATTGTTACCGTCAGCTTTTGTTATTGCAATAGCATCAGCCATTTCCATAATTCCTCGTTTTATTCCTTGCAATTCGTCACCAGCTCCAGATAACATTAGTAGCAAAAAGAAATCTACCATGCTATGCACAGCAGTTTCGGATTGTCCAACGCCAACTGTTTCGATAAAAATTGTATCATAACCTGCTGCTTCGCAAAGTACAATAGTTTCGCGTGTTTTACGAGCTACTCCACCAAGAGAACCTGCCGAAGGAGATGGACGAATAAAAGCATTTTTCTGAGCCGACAATTCCTCCATTCGTGTTTTATCGCCTAAAATACTTCCACCACTACGCTCACTACTTGGGTCAACTGCTAACACAGCTAATTTATGTCCTCGATTTACAATTTCCATTCCCAAAGCTTCGATAAAAGTACTTTTTCCTGCTCCAGGAACTCCTGTAATTCCAATTCGAATAGATTTTTTATCTAAATTTAAGCAATTTTTAATAATTTCTTGAGCAATCTCTTGATGGTTAGCTAAACGACTTTCGACTAAAGTAATAGCCTGACTTAAAATATTTACATCACCTGCAACAATTCCATCAACATAATCAGAAACAGTTAAATCTTTTTTTATTCTTTTAAATTTTCTAAAATTAGGATTTACTTGAGGTGGTTGCTCTATTCCTTGATTTACTTTCAAAGCAGAATTATCAGCTTTAGCCTCTTCTACTTCTCCTATATATTTTTTTTTATTGCTCATCTTTTAAAAATATTTTTCTTCTTTTAAATAATTAGAAATATAATCACTAACTCCCTCTTCTATGCTATAAAATGGCTTATCATAACCAGCAGAACGCAATTTTTTGACATTTGCTTGAGTAAAATATTGATATTTGTCTCGTATATCCAAAGGAATATCGATAAACTCAATATCAGGTTCTATACTTAGTGCTTTGAAACAAGCTTTTCCTAAATCTAAAAAACTTCTTGCTTGACCAGTTCCTAGATTATATATTCCAGAATTTTTGCGAGTCTCCATAAAATAAATTAAAACAGAGCAAACATCTTTTACATAAATAAAATCTCGCAATTGCATTCCATCTTCAAACTTTGGATTATGAGATTTAAAAAGTTTTAATTTTTTTGTTTCTTTAATTTGATTGTAAGCATGAAAAACTACAGATGCCATTCTATTTTTATGATATTCGTTTGGACCATAAACATTAAAAAACTTAAATCCTGCCCAGAAATATGGTTTTTTTTCATTACTTAAAGCCCATTTATCAAATTCATTTTTAGAAATTCCGTAAGGATTTAGCGGTTTTAACAAATTTGGTGATGTATTATCATCAAAGCCACACTCTCCTGCTCCATAAGTTGCTGCCGAAGATGCATAAATTAAAGGCAAGCCATATTCATAAGATTTTCGCCAAATAAGTTTTGAGTATTCTAAATTTAATTTTTCAAAAATTTTAAAATTAAACTCAGTAGTGTCGGTTCGTGCACCAATATGAAAAATTAATTGAACAAGTTTGTGATTTCTATCTAACCAATAATCAAATTCTTGTCTATCAATAAGTTTTGTAAATGTTTTATCTGAATAGTTATTTTTCTTTTCAATTTTGCTAAAATCATCAACTAATACAAGGTCTTTATAACCACGATTATTAAGTTCTGTAACTAAACAGCTAGCAATAAACCCTGCAGCTCCTGTAATAATTATCATATAATTGTATTTTCTGCAAAGTTGAGAAAAAAAAAGCTAAATAAAAAGTTTTTTGAATTGAGAATTAAAAAACTTATTGTTTATCTAACCAACATTATATGTCCTTTTTTTGTTTGAATGCTACCATTTTGCATTTCAGCTTCAATAAAATAAGAATAATTATCTATACTTTGCAATTTTCCTTTATAATATCCGTTCCAACCTTGGTTTATATCGTCAGTATAAAAGACTTCTTCTCCCCAACGGTTATAAATTCTAAATTGCAACAACTTTTTAATTCCAAAACCTTTAGCATAAATAATAGCATTTTCATTTCCAGATCCAGGTGTAAATGCACCTGGCACATCTAATGTATATGCTTCAATTACATAAATATCAAGTAAATAATGATATTTGAAACAACCTGTACTGTCTTCTACTGTAAGTTTATATCTAGTATCTTCGAGTGGATAAAATTCTGGTTCTGGGCAATTTACGCATGAAATATTTGTAGCAGGTGTCCAAGTGTAAGTTAAACTGTCTTGTGAAGCCTCTAAAACAATTCGCGTAGTATCTCCAATAATAATAGAATCATAAACAGGCGTAAAGTTTACTAAAAAATCCTGAATTACAAATATGTTTACAGAATCTGTGCTAAGACAATCATGCGAATTTCTAACTTCCAAATAATAAGTAATGTCCTCATCTGGTTTTACGCTTGGTGATTGTGAATTAATATCAGAAATATTTGTATCTGGGCTCCATAAATAACTTGTACCTCCTTCAGAATATAAATTGATTTCATCTCCCTTACAAATAGTTGTGTCATGTGATATTTTAATTATTGGTAAAGCATAAATATCAATATTCTTTTTAATAGTATCGAGGCAACCGTGAATATCTTCAACTATTAAAGTTATTTCTGCACTTGTATCATAGCTTTGGTCATTTACAAAATTATAAGTTTCAGAATTTAATCCAGAACCTATTGGATTATCATCAACATACCAGTATCTAAAGTCGTCATTTGTAGAGTTGCTTACAAATATTGCCTCAAATGGGGAACAAAGCCCACCAACTATGTCATTATTTGCCGAATCGGTAATATTAAAATCTGCATAAACATCAAAGATATAAATATCTTGAACAAAAGTTACCTGACAGTCTCCTGAGGTTAGCAATAAATTAACAGGATAAAAGCCATTTGGTGATACCATTGAATACGAGTGAGTAAATGCTTCTTCTGTATAAGAGTCTCCTCCTCCAACAACCCATTGTATTGTTTCGACATTTTCTTGTTCTGAAAGACTAAATTCAATTTCCTGTCCGACACAAGCTATAGTATCACTAATATTCATTTGGGCATATGGTCCTTCAATAGTTAATGGTAAAGAATATGAGTCGTGGCATCCTACTGGTGTTGACAAATTTAAGACGATTTCAAAATTTCCAGGCATATTATATATATACTCTGGTTCTTCAACAACAATTGTGTCATTATCACTACCTAAAATCCATTGATAATATAATTCTGTATCGGATGGCAAAACGCTAGAATTTTGATTTATTTCTGGCTCAGCTGGATAGCATGAAAAATGATCTTCAGTTAAACTAAAATTAGCAAATGCTTGCTCAATTGTTATAAAACTTTCCAATAAAAGTTCATCTTCACAACCTCTTCCATTTTCTACTTTTAAATAAACATCATAACGTCCTCCGTTTTCGTATGAATAATTAATAGAAGGATTATGTCCAGAAATGTCAGGATTTGAATCCCCAAAATTCCAAGTATATGTATAATTTGCATTATTTTCTAAAGCTTGAAAACTAATATTTTGATTAACACACGCTACAACTGGCAGTGCCTCAAAGCTAGCATCAACAGATTCAACCACTATTGTATCTTGATAAGTAATTTCCAAACTACAACCTGATAAAGTTGTTACATGCACAGTTACAGAATAAACTCCTGGAGCATCATACAAATGTGTTACATCTGTTCCTATCATTGCGTGCCCATCTCCGAAATCCCATTCAACACTTGTTACTGGTTCATCAGCTGTAGAGTTGTCAATAAATCTCACGTTTAATTGATCGCAACCATATATTTCACTAATATCTGTATTTATTACTGGACCGATAATGTGTAGAGAATGAGTATCCGTATCTTCACAACCGTTTCCATCGCGAACAGTTAATACTACATCAAATACACCAACACTTGTATATTGATATGTATATATAGGATCATTTAACCAACCTGAATTATTACCATCTCCAAAATCCCAATAGTATTCGCTTGCATCTTGCGATGAAGAAGCGTCAAAAAGTAAATCGGTACTTGCACAATTATCATATATTGGTATAGAAAAACTCGCACTCGGTGTTGTTATTTTAATTTGTATAGAGTCCACATACTCGCAACTAGTGGTATCGCTATAGGCTGTTACTTTAACCCAAAATGAATCTGGACTCGGTGGAAATGTATATGAATAATTATGATCGGTTGAACCCAAAGTCGTTTCTAAAACAGTTATTGTATTTTCATTGATATAATATACTTCCCAGTCCCAAGTATCAGCAATAGTTTCATTTAAAGTAAATTCATAATCTCTAGGATTATTACAATCATAAGATTTTGATATCCCATCAACAATAGGTCCACTTATATATAAGCTATCCCAGTAAATTGTATCTCTACAACCATTATACAAAGTTATTATGTGCAAGTGAACCCATCCTGTATCTTGATCGAAAGCATAATCCGTATATTCTTGTGATACTTCTTCGTTTGATGTTGAATCTATCCACCAAGTAAATTCATAATCCTCATTATCCCATTCTGAAACCCATAATGAGAGAGTATCTTCTTGTGCGCAAATATAATGGCTCAACAAAGGAGTGTGGTCATCATCGTTATTAAAAACATTTATGTCTGGCACATACGCAGTTCCTATATGTAGCTCAACAATTGAACTTGCGGTGCAGTTTTGATTATCTGTAACTGTTAATACAACTTCATAATCTCCTTCATTATAAACCGAAGATTCTTCAGCAGAACCATCTGGGTTTGTTGTTCCATTTCCAAAATTCCAATTAAAATTTGTAATTGACTCTGGTTCACTTCCTGTATATGTAAAGTTAACAGTTAATGGAGCGCAACCTTCTATTTCATCAGCAGTAAAGCTAGCGTCTGCAGGTGCTATATTTATTATTGGTCCCATATATGTATGAACACAACCAGCAGCACTTGCTACTGTTAAAGTTGGCTGAAATATTCCTCCTGTATTATAAGAATGTGAAGGATTTGGCTGATTTGACGAAGTTCCATCTTGAAATACATAATAATAACTTACAACATTTGCTGATGAAGTATTTGTAAACTCAACCTCAAAGGGTATTGAACAGGAATACAAGTCTGTTGGCGAAGTTGTAAAAGATGCCGTAACAGATTCAACAAAAAGAGTAAATTCTGTAGAAGCCTCGCATTGTCCACCTGGGTCAACAGTAAAAGTAACAGTAACATTTCCTGTTTGATTATAAATATGTATTGGAGTACTTTGCGAACTTGTTCCTCCGTCACCAAAATTCCAGTGGCACGAATATCCTGTTTCGTTTAAAAAATGTGTTTGCATTCCTTTACAAACAGTATCGCCTTCCAAAACAGAATACTGAGGAACTGTTGGTTCTATTCTCACATATTCATCTTTAGTAAAAGTATTTTCACAGCCATACTCATCTGTTACAGTTAAACTTACATCATAAACTCCTGAAGTATATACATGACTAGGGTTAAGCTCTGAACTTGTTGGACTTCCATCTCCAAAATTCCACAAATATGTTGCAGTTAATCCAAAGGAGGTAGTAACTGATGGGGTAAAATTAACTGTATGAGGCGAAACACACATAGTGGGATTATCAGCTACAAAACTAACTACAGGCAAATTAGCAACTCTTACTAAATTGTTACGAGTAAGCTGCGATGAACAGTTGTTTTCATCTGTAACAGATAGAGTTACATGAAAGTTACCGCTTGAGGCATAAGTGTGTGAAGGGTTTGCTTCTCCAGATGTTGTTCCATCTCCAAAATGCCAAGTCCATGAATTTATTGCAGCATCACCAACGGAAGACATATCTATAAAATTTACATCAAACGGAACACATCCTTTCATAACTACATCGCTAAAGTTTGCTTCGGGTGAGTCATAAATCACTATTTCCATAGTTTTGGTATCTTCAAATCCGTCACATGTTATTTTAAGGCTAACCGTATAATTTCCACCTTCTGAATAATAAAATGTAGGATTTACATTAGAAGACACATCTCCAGTTCCTGCCTGCCAATAAAAATTAGGAGTACCCGAGCAACCAGTACTTGCATTTGTAAACGTTATAGCCACTGGCGCACATAAATTATTTCCACTAGAAGTAAAATCAGCTACAGGTTGCGATAACAATCTCGAAACACTGAAAATTAACAAAAATAAAATAAAAACATTCTTCATTTCAAGCAATGCTTTAGTAAAACAAAACATTAACTAACAAAAATAATATAATTTTAATTATTCTAGCAAAAATTATTAAAATTTTAATAAAAATATTTTTTTTAATAAAAAATTCATAAAAAAGTTTTTTTTTAAAACAAAATTATTATTTTTGAAAATCATAATTATAAAAGCTGACGGCATTGAAAAAGATTTTTATTATTATATTAGCAGAAACTTTAATTTTTAGTTACTTCTGTACAAAAACATATTGTCAAGATATACATTTTAGCCAGTTTGTTGCTTCTCCACTCTCACTAAATCCTGCTGAGACTGGTTTTTTTGATGAAAATTGGCGATTTACCAACAACTATAGAACACAATGGGCTACTATTGGTACACCTTATCGTACTATTTCTGTTGGATTCGATAAGTCAATGCACACAAAAAAGGGTAAAAATTTTGGACTTGGTGCATTTTTCATAAATGACCATTCTGGCTCAAGTAATTTATTAGTAAATAAAATTTTTGTTAATGGAAGTTATATACTTTCATTAAATGAAACTAACTTTTTATCATTTGGAGCTCAAATTGGATTTGTTACAAAAAATTTTACTTTGAACGGATTAAGTCTGCCATCACAATTTAATGATAATACTGGTCTTTTCGACTCCAATTTACCAAATAACATTACTCAGCCAGAGGACATACAATATATAGATATAAATCTAGGAATAAAATATAAAACCACAATTAAAAAATCAACTCCTTATTTTGGATTATCATTGTTTCATGTAAATAATCCAAAAGAAACATTTATAAATAGCAACAACAAACTTTCTATGCGAGTTACTCTTAATTCTGGAGCAACTTTACCTATAAAAGATAAAATAGATATTATTCCAAATGTTTTGGTAATGCTTCACAAAAAAACCAACGACTTTGTTTTAGGTGGAATTGCAAATTTTAAATTAAATCCTCAAAAACAAATTAGCAATATTTTTGCAGGCATTTATGAAAGAAATTCTCTTAATAATGTTGATGCAATAATTTTTACGGCAGGTTTGGGTATTTTTGGATTTGACATAGGACTTAGTTATGATGTTAATATTTCTGCACTAAAAGCTGCAACAAAAAACAGAGGAGCTTTTGAAATTTCGATTATTTACAAACATCTAACACAAAAAGTTAAAAGCGTTACAATACCATGTGATAGATATTAAAAAAAATGAATTAAAACAAGATAAAGATGTTGAGATATTTTATAGTTTTTTGCTTTTTATCATTCACTTTGAATTTGATTTTTGCTCAAGAAAATAATCAAAACGAAACATCAATAACACTTAGACCTGGTCAAGTTTTAAAGCTAGCAAAAACTGCACAAAAAGAAGGAGATACTTTTTCTGCAATAGACTATTATACAATTTATGAAGAATTAAACCCTGGCAGGGCAAAAGTTCAAAAAGCATTAGGTCAATTATATTTAAAAGAAAAAAATTATCGTGAAGCTCAAAAATATTTATTTGATTCGTACAAGTCAGACCCCAAAAAAAATCTCATTGACTTATTTTACTATTCAGAATGCCTGAAAACTCTTGGCGAATATGATGAAGCAAAAAAGCAATTCAATTATTTTATTAATCAAGCAAAAAAGAATAAAGATTTAACAGAAGAAATAAAACTTTCGAGAAACCATATAAGAGGAATTGATTCTACTGAACTTTGGTTAAGTAAACCTAATAATATTATTGTAAAACTTTTGGATAAAGAAATAAACAAACCTCATATTGATTTTTCTCCCATACCATTCGAAGATGATAAATTAATTTGGGGTTCATTAGCTGAAGATGAAATAAAATATTACGACCCCAATAAAGACGAACTGCCTGTTAGGAAATTTTATATTGCTAAAAGAAATGGTGAAAATTGGAAAAATCTTGGAGAGTTCGAAGAAGTAATTAATGGACCTAATGTAAATACGGGTAATGGCGCATTTTCAGCAGATAAAAAAAGATTTTATTTTACAAGATGTGCCAAAGATTTTTCTAATAAAGTTATTTGTAAAATTTTTGTTTCTAATTTTGAAGATAATGTGTGGCAAGAACCTCAAGAACTTCCAGAAGCAATTAATTTATCTGGTAGCACTAACACAATGCCAAGCGTAGGAGTTTCAAGACTAAACACAGATGTTCTTTATTTTGTTTCTGACAGAGAAAATGGACAAGGTGGATTAGATATATGGTTTACGTATTATGATTCAAAACGCAAGGAATGGAAAGAACCCAAAAATTGTGGAAAAAAAATAAACACCGCTGGTAATGAACTTACACCATATTATAATATAGAAACTAAAACCTTATATTTTAGCTCAGATGGGCACCCTGGAATGGGAGGTCTAGATATATTCAAATCTTTTGGCGATGGCAAAAATTTTGAAACTGTATTAAATCTTAGACAACCTATCAACTCTAGCTTTGATGATTTGTATTTTATTTTAGAAGACAATAGACAAAGGGGATTTTTTACCTCAAATAGAGATGGTGGCTATTCTTTAAGACATGCAAACTGTTGCGACGACATATATGAGTTTATTGATAAAGATTATATCAATATTGCAGTTACAGGTAAAATTTTTGGAATTACAGACTCTGCATTCTTTAAAACCATTGAAAAGGAATATCAACAAGAAATGGCTTTAAATTTAAATGTATTAGACAGAAGCGATGATATTGAATTATTATACAACTACCAAGTTAGCTTGTTTATGATTGACAAAACTAATGGCAAAGAACTTTTTGTAAAAAATGATTTTACAACACCAGGATATTACTTTTTTAATTTAGAACAAGGTTTTGATTATTTTATTTCGGTAAAAGATTATAATAAAAAAGAAAAAAAATTACCTTTCACAACAAAAAACATTACAAGGTCAGATACTATAGTTTTAGATGCAATTTTTGTAAATACTTTACCAGAACAAGCTTTTATTGTTAAAAACATTTATTATGAATTTGCAAAATCAGAGCTAACAGCAGAAGCTCAAAAAACTATAGACAACACTATATTTAAAATCTTAAAAGCATATCCAGATATCATTATAGAAATAAGCTCTCACACCGACTCTATTGATACTGAGGAATTTAACATGAGGCTTTCCCAAGCTAGAGCACAATCTGTTGTTAACTATCTAATTAAAAAAGGAATAGAATCTGAACGATTGGTTGCAAAAGGTTATGGTAAAAATTTCCCAATAGCTCCTAATACTAATCCTGATGGAAGCGACAATCCCGAAGGAAGACAAAAAAATAGACGTACTGAATTTAAAGTTATTGGACAATTAAACAACGAAGAAGAAGTTATTTACGAAGACTATTAATACTTTTTCTTAAACACAAAAATATTTGCATAATAAGGAAGCTCAGACTTTAACAACACAACATATTTTCCTTTTGAATTTTCTGCATTTTCAAATTTATAAATTGCTTGTTTTAAATCGTCTTTTACAACAATTTCTGGATTTAATTCACTCATATTGTTTTCAGCATCAACAAAATACAGCTTATATTCACAAAAATAACAACCGTCAACTTGAACATGTACAATATAATAAGTTTTATAATCTAAGCCTATATCTGAAGAAACTAAAGGTTTGGTATCAAAAATAGAATCGCTTTCTAAATTCACTAATTTATATCCTCTATCAAGATATGATTGCTTTGTTTTTGCTGTAATATCAATAAACGACTTAGTTTGAGAAAATAATTGACTGCCACAAAACGTCATGAAAACAAACACAAACAACAAATAAAATATTTTAAAATTCTTCATTATAAATCAAATTTAAACATCACTATATTATACTACAATAATCAAACCAAAAAATTTAGTTGTCGCCTAGCTTCAAAAGTAATTATTGCAACTGAATTTGCGACATTTAAGGAATCAATACTTCCTAACATTGGAATTTTAATTCTTTTATCTGCCAAATCAATCCATTTTTGAGACAGACCAAAAGCCTCTGTACCAAATACTATAGCCGAAGATTTTGAAAAATCACATTCTTGATAAAATTCTGTGGCTTGTAATTCTGCGGCATATGAAGTTATATTATTTTCTTTTAACCATTTTAAAACAGAATCAGTGTCGGAATTAACAATTTTGACAGAAAACACACAACCTAAACTGGCTCTGATAGCATTTGGATTATAGACATCACTTAGTTGGTCGCAAACAATTATAGCATCAACATTTGCAGCATCAGCAATTCTGGCAATAGCACCTAGGTTTCCAGGTTTTTCAACAGATTCCAAAATAATAAATAAAGAATTTTTGTCAACTTTTATATCTGTTAAACTTATAGAAAGTGCTTTTGCAATTACGACAATTCCTCCAGTTGTTTCTCTGTATGAAATTTTAGAAAATGCTTTTTTGCTAAGCTCATATTTTTCTGCCAAATTATATTGCTCCCCTATCAGTGCTTTTACAGAATCCAAATCTATAATTTCGGGACAAAACAATATTTTTTCAACACTAACATTAAATTTAATAGCTAAACTTATTTCTTTTAAACCTTCGATAAAGATTTTTCCAGTTTTTTTTCTTTCCTTGGATTTTAATTGCAAGTTTAAAACTTCTTTAATAAGTTGATTATTTGGACTATCAATTTTAGTAATCATAGTTTAAGTTTTTATGCTTTGGTAGTTATTAGAAAGATCTAAATTAAAAATAAA
>DAONZU010000054.1:0-15612 GCA_035406965.1 Bacteroidales bacterium | reverse complement strand
TTTTATTTGCAAGGCTTTGTTTTTAATTTTAGATAATTAGTTGCGGATTTAAGGATGTTTAAAAACTTGTGAAAATGATGACAATATCTAAAAATTTAAAATATACTTTAACAATTGTATTGCTTTTTTCAACAATGATGACTTATGCTCAAAAATCAATGAAAAAAGCTGAAAAGTTGATGAATAAATATGAATATGCAAAAGCTGCTGAATTATACGAAACCAAGCTAAATTTTGCCAAAGCTAGCGATAAAGATATCAGAAACTTAGCTTATTGCTATATACATATGAACAATACCGAAAAGGCAGTAAAATATTTAGCTAGCCTAATAGAAAAAGGTAGTGCTACACAAAATGACTTGAAAATTTATGCTGATTTATTAAAGCAAGAAGGAAGATATGACGAAGCTATTAGCATTTATACTAATTTGAATGATGACTTTACTCAAAATCAGATAACAAGCTCCAACTTGGCTAAAGAGTGGATTGCCGATACAACTGTCTTATTTGAAGTAGAAAATGTAAAAGATTTGAATTCTAAAAACTCAGATTTTTCTTTAACAAAATTTGGCAACAAGTTCTTATTTACATCTGATAGAGAAAATGCAAATATTATTGAAACTGAAAATAAAAACTATTCATGGACAGGCTTGCCATTCTTAAAACTTTACGAAGTTGAAATTATAGATAGTGTAGTTAAAAATATAAAACTTCTAGATAGTATCAATGATGCCTATCATAATGGACCTGCAGTGTTCGACGAAGTTGCTCAAGTTTTGTATTTTACAAAAACAATAACTGTAGAACAAAAACAAAAGAAATTAAATCCAGACCCAACAAGTTGGTTCCCAGATAAAGAACACAATGTTATAACTGACAGATTAGAAATATATTCTGCAAAACTTATTGATGGACAATTTGTAGAAATTACTCCTTTTCAATATAATAATAAAAAAGAATATTCTGTCGGACACCCTACCCTATCTCCAGATGGGAACATACTATATTTTGTTTCTGATATGCCTGGTGGAGTTGGAGAAACCGATATTTATTATTGTGTGAAAAATGATGACGGAACTTGGGACACTCCACAAAATGCTGGAGATATAATTAATACTCCTGGTAAAGAAATGTTCCCAGTTATTGAGAAAAATGGTGATTTATATTTCTCTTCTGATGGACATTCTGGCATGGGGGGATTAGATATATTTCGCTCAACAGGAAGCGAAGCAACATGGTCTGAACCAGAAAACTTAAAATATCCTTTTAATTCATCAAAAGATGATTTTGCAATATTATTTACCGAGGAAGGCAAAACAGGATTTTTTACATCTAACCGCAACAATGGACAAGGTGCAGACGACATATACAGTTTTAAATATGTACCACCTCCACCACCACCTGTTCCTACTACATTAATATTGTCAGTAACAACTTGGGAGAAAATGGACAATGGAACATTAGCAATATTAACCGATGAAATAAGCGTTATGCACACCGAAAGTTCTGACCCTAATCAGAAAATGAAGATTACTAATGTGGGAGATGGAAAATATGAAGCTGTAGTTAATTGCGACTCTAAATATATTGTAGGTGCTGCTTCTACTAAGTTCTTTGCTACACCAACACAAACTTTTGAAACACATTGCGAAACATTTAACGACACAGTATTTTTAAAATTTGTCCTCGAAAGAATTGTATTACAAAAAGAAATTGTAATAGAAAATATTTATTACGACTATAACAAAGCAAACATTAGAGCCGATGCTGCATTAGAACTCAACAAAATAGTTGCTTTATTAAAAGAAAACCCTGCAATTATTATTGAGCTTGGTTCACATACCGACTCTCGTGGTAGTGATAAATATAATTTAGACCTTTCGCAACGAAGAGCGGAATCTGCTGTACAATATATAATCGACAATGGAATATCTCAAAATAGAATCTCTGCTAAAGGTTATGGAGAAACCAAACCAGTAAATAAATGTACTAACGGTGTAAGATGCTCAGAAAAAGAACATCAAATGAACAGACGTACAGAATTTAAAGTAACAGGCTTTGTTGAAGGTGTTGGTGATGTTGATATGCAAAGTTTACAAGGAACTGATATTCATATTGACGCAAAACCAGGAGAAGCAGTAGAAACTCCTACAACTAAAGATAACAATGATTCTAGTAAAGAAACCAGTACTACTAACCAACAAGGACAAACTGGAAATAATTCTTTCTCTGCAGAATCAACAGGTCTTGTGTATAGAGTGCAGTTTTTAACTTCTACTAATAAACTTGAAGCCAACGACCCTAAATTTAAAGGATTAGAAAATGTGAATTTTTACTTCGATGGTGGCATGTATAAATATACTTATGGCGAAGCAAAAACTCTTGCCGAAGCAAGAACTTTAGTTACTCAATTAAAAAATCGTGGCATAGATAAAGCTTTCACTGTTCCTTTCTACAATAACCAAAGAATTACAATGGAGGAAGCTAAAAAACATGCAGCAGAATAAATTGTTAATTTTAAACTATCTAGCTTCATCACGTATTAATGGTACTTTTCTTCCGAGTTTAACGCAAAATAAAACTCGGAAGAAAAATTGCCAAAATAAACAAACATTATTTTGAACACTACCAATAAACTAGTAGGATTTTAAAATAAAATACTTGACTTTTGAAAATTAGACTGTATATTTGCAATATAATTTATAAGGTATTTTAAAATGCTTAAAGATAAACATAATCAATTCAATAAACTTATTTGGTTTCTATTTGCTATTACAATTGTTATTACATTAGCTCCTTTTTTTAAGGTTGGGATTACATCTGCAGACGATTTAGGCAACTACACAAATTATCTTAATGGCACAATCTTTTCAAGCTCATGGATATTAGCAAGAGATGCAGGCAGATTTTATTTTATTATTACAATACCAATTTATTCGCTACCATATGTGGGCGATAGTTTTATTTTTACTAAAATAATTCAACATTTGTCCTTGCTACTCTCTTACGCAATGGTAGCAGTTTTGATTAAAAAAATTTTTAACTCACGCGAGATAGCACTTCTTTTCTTCCTAGTTTTGTTAATGGCTACTCCTATTTCGGCAAATTATCATATTCCTTTTATTGCTTATCCATTTTATTTTACTTTTAGTTTTGCTTTGTTTATTTCAGCAGTATTGCTGTTTATTAAATATACAGAGACGAATAAGTATAAATTCCTGATTTTTTCGGCAATTATTTTCTTTATTTCACTGTTATTTTACGAAACCTACTTGCTTTTTTTATTATTCTTCTGCATTTGGTTATTTGTACGCAACATTAAGTTATCTGGAGGATTTAAAAACTTTTTTAAATCACAAACAACATATAAAGAAATTGTTCCTTTTGCATCGGCAGGTCTCTTGTATGTAATACTATATTTTGGTTTTAGAATGCTACTGAAAAATGAAAGTGATATTTACTATGGTAGTTCATTTGCTACAAATTTTAATTGGTCAAATTTCGCATCTCTACTTTACGAACTTACACAAACTGTTTTTCCATTACACATATTTAAATTAAACCATATTTATATAAATCAATTAGAATTATCGTTTAACTCTAGCGCTACCTCTTTTATATCAATTCTCAAAAACACTGACTTGAATACTATAATAAATGTAGCAATTCAATTGGCAATTTTTATTTATCTTTTCCTCAAACTTAAAAACATTTCGGGATATAAAAAACTAGGATTAGGAATTTTATTTTCTTTATTGTTTGCATTTTTATCTCATTCTGTTCTTGCAATGGCTGAAAAATATAATACTGTAGATGCCGCAACTATTAAAGGTTACGTTACTTCCTATTATTCATATTTTGGAATTTGGTTAGCTATTTTACTATTTGCGATAATTATTTACAAATTAGTAAAGAAAAACAAATATCTAAAGTACACGACAATAGTTTTATTTTCTGCTGCATTTGCTTACGTATCCATCGTTAATTCTTATTCGAATCGAGTAATGGCACGTGGCTGGGAACAAAGCCAGATTAGGTTTTCAGCAATTAACGAGATGATAGAAAAGGAAGCATTTAAAGATTGCCCGTATGGATCGTTAATCTACTCTCCCGATATGTATTGGTCTGATATTCTTGGATATGTGCTTGTTGCACAGGGATTTAATTGGGGCACTTATGTTAATATAAAATCAGGGACACAACTTAACATCATATCATCTGCAGATAGAATGATAGAAGCACACTATGAACTCCCAGATGCCAAAATTTATAGATTAGTTAAAATCCATACTTCTATAGATAATGATGTGCTTTTCGTTCTTGCAGAAGTTGATAATAATAGTATAGATTGGGATAAAGGCAAAGATATGTTTGTTGATGCAACTTGTACAAGGGCAAAAGTTTACTATTACTCAAAATCAAATGATTTTGTTGTTCAATTTAAAACAGTAGAAATTGCCAGTGATGGTTTTGCTTTAATAAATAGTATAGATATAGTTCCTATTTCTAATGGCATAAATCAAATTAATGTGAGAGATATTACCGACAGTGGAATACTTGCTAATTTTGACATTGAATTTGATGTGCCAGTTTATACCGAAAGTTTTTCTGCCTCAAATATGATTCCCAAATACTCTACTCCAATAGATTTAATTAACCAAACTAATATTAAATTTTCTAAAATAAATAAAATCGACACAATAGTAAATGTAAGTGCTGAAAACGAAATTCCATTAGCTTTAATTGCCCCAATTAATATAGACAAAAGCTATGATATAATGTTGTTGAATGCACAAATGGAAGTTGATATAGTTAATCCAAAGATTGGTTTCGCACTTGTAGTTGAAATTCGTGATGATAAAAACGAGTTCGTATTTTGGGAAAGTTATGATATTAAAAATGAATCAGAAGTAAACTTTTCAAAGTTGATTAACCTTGTAGAAATGAGAGACAAAAACCCAAAATTATTACAACTATATATCTGGAATCCAAATAAATGTGAATTTAAAATCAATAAAGTTAAAAACGTTTCTATAAAGGCTTTCTAACAATGTAAAAAAATAAAAAAGCTATTAAAAATTACTATAGTTACGACATTTGAGCATATAACAGGTTGCCAAAAGTAGCAACAAATGCCTTCCGAAAAATTTCGTAAAATAAATTTACAAATACATATTTTGAAAATTAAACTGTTATATTTGCAACATAATTTATAAGGTATTTTAAAATGCTTAAAGATAAAAATAATCTATTCAATAAACTTATTTGGTTTCTATTTGCTATTACAATTGTTATTACATTAGCTCCTTTTTTTAAGGTTGGGATTACAACCGCAGATGACCTAGAGAACTACATGCATTATCTTTATGGCACTGTTTTTTCAGACTCATGGAAACATGCAATTCAAAGTGGTAGGTTTTATTTTATTATTACCAAACCACTTCAGTTGCTCCCTTATCTAGGTGATAATTTTATTTTCACAAAAACAATTCAGCACCTAGCCTTATTGCTTTCGTACATCATGGCAGCAATTTTAATTAAAAAAGTGTTTAAATCACGCGAAATAGCCTTGCTATTATTCCTAGTTTTGTTAATGGCTACTCCAGTTTCAACAAATTATCATACAGCTTTTATAGCTTATCCATTTTATTTTACTTTTAGTTTTGCATTGTTTATTTCAGCAGTATTGTTATTTATAAAATATACAGAAACAAATAAATATAAATTTCTGATTTTTTCAGCAATTATTTTCTTTATTTCATTGTTATTTTACGAAACCTACTTGCTTTTTTTATTATTCTTCTGCATTTGGTTATTTGTACGCAACATTAAGCAGGCAGGGGGATTTAAAAACTTTTTTAAATCACGAACATCATACAAAGAACTTGTTCCATTTGTATCGTCAGGGCTCTTGTATGTAATACTATATTTTAGTTTCAGAATAATATTTAAAAGTGAGAATAATATATATATTGGTAGTTCATTCGCACAAAACTTTAGTTGGTCAAATTTCATGTCTGTACTTTACAAACTTACTAAAACTGTTTTTCCATTACAAATATTTAACTTAGACCAAGATTATATAAATCAATTAGAATTATCGTATAACTCTAGCGCTACCTCATTTGTATCAATTCTCAAAAATACTGACTTGAGCACTATAGTAAATATTGCTGTTCAGTTAGCAATTTTTATTTATCTTTTCATCAGACTTAAGAACATTTCGGGATATAAAAAACTAGGATTAGGAATTTTATTTTCTTTATTGTTTGCTTTTTCAGCTCATTCGGTTCTTGCAGTTGCAGAAAAATATAATAATGCAACTATAGCTACAACTATTAAAGGTTATGTTACTTCATACTATTCATATTTTGGAATATGGTTAGCCATTTTGCTATTTGTGATAATTATTTACAAATTAGTAAAGAAAAACAAATATCTAAAATACACAGCAATTGTTTTATTTTCTGTTGCATTTGCTTACATATCCATTGTTAATTCTTATTCGAATCGAATATTAGCACGAGGCTGGGGACAAAGTCAGATTAGATTTTTAGCAATTGATGAGATGATTGAAAAAGGAGCGTTCAATGATTGTCCTGCTGGAGCGTTAATCTATTCTCCTGACATATATTGGACTAACGTTTTTGGTTATGTGCCTGACACTCCTGATGCACAGGGATTTAACTGGGGCAAATATATTAATATAAAATCAGATCCAAAAATTAATGTTATATTGTCTTCGGATAGAATGCTCGAAGCACATAATGAATTTCCCGATGCAAAAATCTTTAGATTAGTTAAAAATTATACTTCTATAGATAATGATATGCTTTTTGTTCTTGCAGAAGTTGATAAAAACAGTATAAATTGGGATAAAGGCAAAGATATGTTTGTTGATGCAACTTGTACAAGGGCGAAAGTTTACTATTACTCAAAATCAAACGATTTTGTTGTTCAATTCAAAACAGTGGAAAATGCTAATGATGGTTTTGCACTAATAAATGGTGTTGATTTATCTCCTATTTCTAATGGTATAAATCAAATTAATGTGAGAGATATTACCGATACTGGAATACTTGCAAATTTTGACATTGAATTTGATGTACCAGTTTATACAGAAAGTTTTTCTGCTTCAAATATGATTCCAAAATACTCAACTGCAATAGATTTAATTGACCAAACTAATATTAAATTTTCTAAAATAAATAAAATCGACACAGAAGTAGATGTAAGTGCTGAAAACGAATTTCCATTGGCTTTAATTGAGCCAATTAGTATAGACAAAACTTATGATGTAATTTCGTTAAATGCACAAATGGAAATTAACATAGCTAATCAAGAGAATGGTTTCGCACTTGTAATTGAAATTCGCGATGACAAAAATGAGATTATACTTTGGGAAGGCTATGATATTAAAAATGAATCAGAAGTAAACTTTTCAAAGTTGATTAACCTTGTAGAAATGAGAGACAAAAATCCAAAATTATTACAACTATATATATGGAATCCAAATAAATGTGAATTTAAAATCAATAAAGTTAAAAACGTAACTATAAAGGCTCTCTAAGGTGTAATTAACACAAATTCTACTCTCAAAAATATCAATTTGTGCCACAGACTGTGGCATAAATTTCATAAAAATAAAAACAAATTAACAAAAAATAATATCAAAATATTAGTTTTATGTTTAAGAAATTTGTATTTTTGATTTGTGAAATGTATGTTGTGTGCAATTATAAACAACAAATGATTGAGTTATGATTTTAAACTATACCTTTATTAAGGTTTTGATATAAATTTATGGAATTACAAAAAGTAATAATAGAAAATTTTAAATGTTTTCAATCCAAAACAGAGATTGAATTTGGAAAACTAACTCTACTAACAGGAGCTAACAGTAGCGGAAAGAGTTCAATTATTTATAGCATTTTAGGTGCAATACAGTCTGGAGAATTTCCTTTTCAATTTTCCACAAATGGGAAATATGTCAATATGGGAGATTTTAACGAAATAGTATTTGGGCATGACAAAAACAATATTGTTAAGTTAGGATATGTTTTTAAGAATAGCATTGTTTATCAAATTGATACCGAATGGAAAGAAAATAGTACCAACAAACTACCTAAATTACATAAACTTAGTGCAGTTTCTGAGTATTTTAAACTTAAAATAGAATATAAAAATCGAAAATATATCATTGATTTTAAGTATGAGCCAAAGGAAGACCCACAAAATCAAATAGTATCTAAAGATTTCTATGAAAAGTTTCTTAGCAATATGGCTGATTTATTTGATAATATAAACACAAGTAAATCAGAAAGTAAAAATGAAACTCAAAACGACAAAGACTTCTCAAAAATAATGAACGAAATGTTACAAGCCCAAGATATCAAAGGACTTGCAGTTTCCGATTTATCTTTTGGTAAAGAAATGCTAAAACAACCAGGAGGAATAAAACTAAGACAGATATTTGATGTTATTGAAAAACTATTTAAGTCATATGATGAACGCATAAACTTTATAAGCTCATTTAGACTTCATCCTGACAGAGTGTATTTAGAAACATCTAAGGCTGATTTGAAAATCTATAATGATGGAAAAGGATACTTAGACCAAATTGTAAGTTGGGAAAACAAAAACCCAAAAAAACATAATGAATTACTAGGAATTCTTAAAGAACTTGACTTAATTTACGATATTAAAACAAAAAGAACTGATGGCGGAAAATATGACATTTTAATAAAACCAAAAGAAAATAGTATTTTTACCTCACTTTATGATGTTGGCTTTGGCATTTCGCAATTCTTACCAATCATTGTTGCAGACTTACAATTACCTAAAACTTCGACCTTATATGTAGCACAACCTGAAATACACTTACATCCAAGTGTACAGTCATCATTTGGTAATTATTTGATAAATCAGATAACTAAAAACGATAAACGTTATGTCATTGAAACCCACAGTGAGTATTTATTAAACAAAATTAGACTAGCAATTGTAAAAGGAGAAATTCAACAAAACGATGTTAAAGTTATTTTCCTTGAAAATCTGTCAGATGAAACTAAAGTTTACGAGATTGAATTTAACAATAAAGGTCAAATTGTAAATGCTCCTAATAATTTTTTTGAAACATATATGCTTGATGTTATGAACATAGCAATTAATGCTGTAGAGTAGTATTCAAAATGAAAAAGGATATTTTTATAGATAATAATGTAGCTAATAAGTTCGCAAATCCACAAGATAAAGAATATAAAAAACTCACAAAGTGGCTACTGAACTTCAATGTCGATGATATAGAGAATAAAAACAATTATGCTCATTTAGTTGTGTCAAAAAAATTATTAGCAGAATATCTTAGCTCTTCTATAGGTGCAAGTAGTAATACTGCAATACCCATGATTATAAGTACACTTCAACGACAAGGAAGATTGGTAATGATTTCAAATTCAGAAATAAAAAATTTTCAACATAAATACTATAAAAAGACAATTGTAAATAATTTTAGAAGCAATAGTGAAGATAGAGAGCATATTCCTGTCGTGTTACTTTCTGATAGAAAATATGCATTATCTTATGACACTAATTTTATACATGATTTAGAAACTTTTCCTGGTTTTAATGTAATTGTTAAAAAAAGACCCGAAGAAATCCCATATGATAAATAAATATATACAAAAACAAACACCATGAAAAAATTCACACTTTTATATTTGCTTTTACTTCTTATCTCATACAATACTCTTGCTCAAAAAGAAAATAAAAACAATTTCGGCTTAGGTGTTTTTGTTGGAGAAGGCACAGGCATATTAGCAAATTACAGTCTTAATGATAAATTTAAAATTGAATGGAATATAGCTTACCATGAAATATTTTATAATTATCTATACATAAAGAAATATCCCGACTTTAGATATCGAAACTATACCGACATCTATAGCTCTTCTATCTTATTAAGTTACAGAAATAATTTTTTTGGAATCAATAAATTAAATTATCGTTTTACTATTGGCGGTCAAATTAGGCTTATTACTGATTTTAGCGAAGGAATACCCGTTTCGATGCCACCAAATACTATAATTATTATTGAACCAACATTAAAAAACAAAATAGATTTCGGTATTAGTCCTTTAATTGGTGTAGAATATGAAATAAATAAAAAATTTTCCACATTCCTCGACTTTGGTGCATATATTGAAATTATAGATACTTTTTTGTGGACAAATTTTCAATTTAGAACTGGATTGATGTATCATATAAATTGCAAAATAAATAAATAACAGCAAAAACAAAATAATATCTCAAAAATCACGTTACCATATAGATATTGCACAACTATTACATAAAAAATAAAATAATATGAGATTATTTTCCAAAATTTTAATGCTTTTGCTCACATTTTGTTTTTATCTAAATTCTATCACTGCACAAGAATTTTATCAAATTCCCAAACAAGTTTTTGATTTGTACGAAATGACAGGTGTAAAAGCAAATTATATTGATACTGTTAATGCATTTGAAATCAGTCAGTTTATTACTTTAAAAGAATACAAACAGTTTTTAGAAGATATAAAAGCAGATTCTTCAAAGCAATATTATCTACAAATGCTTCCTGATTCGTCCATAGCTAAAACAAAAGATGTTTATGAAAAATATTTAAACTCAAAAAAATATGAAAAAAATCCTGTTTTGGGAGTAAGCTGGGACGCTGCTGTAGAATTTTGCAAATGGAAAACACAAAAAAATGCTTCTTCAGAGGATTTTTATTACAGCTTACCTCTGGCTTCAGAATGGTTAGCAGCTTATAGATATTTAAACAAAAATCCAATAAAAAACGATTTTAATTACAAATATTCAGATTTGTTGCTTACGTCTGTTGATGAAATGAGATTTGTAATTGATTTAAACAATAGTAATGATTATGAATTTATCTTTGATAATGTCAATTTTCACAAAAAAGACGAGCCGAGAATGAATAGAAGAAAACGTATTGCGGGTGGTAATTATTTATTTGAACAACAAACATTTTTCAATGACAGTTATTGCCTATTTTCTGACAAAGGCTCTGAATATGTGTCATTTAGAATAGTGAAAGTAAGCAAAAATCAACAAAATAGAGGCATTTCTTATAATCAACAATAAATCAGCATTTTATGACAAAATTTTATTTTTTAATAGCTATTTTTCTTTTCTTGTGCGGAAATATAATTGCACAAAGCAGTCCCAAAAACTTTAAAGACAACTCCATTAATTGCTCTTACAACACTTTAGATGGAAAACTACACGGAAAATACATTTCATGGCACAAAAACGGACAAAAAAAATCTGAAGGTCAATTTTATAAAAACAATAGAATTGGCACTTGGAAAGTTTGGGACAATAAAGGGAATTTGAGATGTTCAAGAAAATACAAAAATAATTTTGAATATACGTCTATAATCCCCAAAAAACCTAAAGATGCTTCAATAAAATTGCTTAATAAATATCCATATATACCTGAAAGAAATAAAGATGCGTATTTTGATTTGTTTGAATTAGAAGAAACAAAAGCAATTTATAGTAAAAAGTATATCAGCATTATTTTGCCACAAGAAAATCCTATTCTTTTTAGCAACTCTATTTTAGAACTTTTCGTTGCAAATCGAGATTCTGATGACTTTAAGAACTACAATGTTTTTGATAGATTTCAAGCTAAAAAGTTTGAGATAAATTCTTTAAAAAATCTCAAATTAATTGCATACAAAACAACCAAAGAATATGTTTATGATTTGGAAAGACAAATAATGGAAGCAAGAGTAATATGTATTTCCCCTATTTTGCTTGACACAACTACAAACACACTTTACGACGACAATTGGTTTTATTTAGGAAATATCACTCCATATTTAGCAAAACTTCCTGTTGAAAATTTTGACAAAAAATTTGATGTTCAAAATATTTCTGACATTTTCTTTTGGAAACAGTATAGCGACTTAGAAATTAAAAATTTGATATATCAAAGTGAAGATTATAAAGATTTAGATTCTAGCGTTTTCACAGATCCAAACAAGTTTGCAGAACTATCTAAAGATTGTGATAAAAACACTTTAACCGAAATTGAAAATGAACATTCTTTATGGATAGAATTTACTAAAAATCGCCAAAAGTAAATTTATTCCTCTAATTTTTTAAAACATATCTATTTTTACCTATTTTTACAAAAAAATTAAAAATCTATATGTTTTTTATTTTATCAAAAGTATTGCAATATTTATTTTCTCCAGTTTTATGGATAATAATATTGTTTTTGCTTGCTATAGTTTTAAAAAAACAAAAAACTAAAAAAGTTTTGTTCATAGTTGGATTTTCTATGCTAATATTTTTCTCACAGCCATTTATTTTTTATGAATTTATGCGAGCTTGGGAAGTAAAAGCAAAATTCAAATCTGAATTAAAACAACCTTACGATTATGGTATTTTACTCACTGGAATGATTACCTATGATTCTAAATATGAAAGAATAAATTTTAAATCTTCGTCAGACAGGCTATGGCAAACCATGGAATTGTATAAAGAAGGATATTTAGATAAAATTTTTATTGTTGGCGGTTCTGGAGAGGTTTTTAACCAAGAATTTAAAGAATCGCAAATTCTTAAAGATTATTTGGTAAAACTTGGCATTCCCGAAGATGATATTTTGATAGAAACAAACTCAAGAAACACTTACGAAAATGCTGTTGAAGCAGCAAAAATTCTTAAACCTAAAGAAAATAATCATTCATATTTACTGATAACTTCTGCTTTTCACATGCGTAGGTCGAATGCTTGCTTTAAAAAACAAGGCTTTGAATGCGACACATATGTTACCGACAGATATGCAGGAGATAGAAGATTTACAGGCGACTTATTGGTTCCTAAAGCAGAAACTTTAAGCAACTGGTACTTGCTTATTCACGAGGTCTCGGGATATGTAATTTATTGGATTACAGGAAAACACTAAAAATGACTTTTTTTGATTTTCATACACATAATAAAAATTCTGAAAACGCTATAATCAATATTTTTCCAAACGAAAATATTATTTCTGGCAAACTGATGTCTTGCGGTATGCACCCTTGGCACTATAAAGAAAATTATGCAGACGAAATTAATTTTATCGAAGATTTAGCAAAATCAAAAAAAATTATAGCCGTTGGTGAAGTTGGCTTTGACCCTGTATCTCAAGTAAATTTAGAAACTCAAAATAAAATTTTTATAGAACATTTTAAAATTAGCGAGACTTATAATCTTCCATTGATTATTCATTGTGTAAAATATTTTCATGTTTTAAAAGAATTAAAAAAAGAACTTAATCCCAAGCAGGCATGGATTATCCACAGTTTTAATTCTAAACCAGAAATTTTACAAGATTTGCAAAGACAAGGATTTTATTTTTCATTTTCAAATACGATTTTTACAAATTTAGAAAAAGCAAAAACAATATTTAACATTATTCTGCCTGAGAGATTTTTTTTAGAAAGCGATGATTCTCAATTAGATATAAAAGAAATTTATCATCTTGCAAGCGAGTATTTGAATTTAGAAATGGAAGAATTAAAATCTCAAATTAGTAAAAACCTTAAACACATTGGCATATGACTTGGTTAGAGCGTAGCGAACTACTTTTAGGTGCAAGCAATATTGAAAAATTAAAACATTCCAAAGTTTTAGTGTGTGGACTTGGTGGCGTTGGTGGTGCGGCTGCCGAACAACTTGCCAGAGCTGGAATTGGAAGTTTATGTATAGTTGATGCCGACACCATTAGCAAATCAAATATTAATCGACAAATTATTGCTACCCACGACAATATTGGAAAATATAAAGCCGAAGAATTAAAAAAACGCTTGCTCAGCATAAATCCCGAACTAAATATTGATGCTCGTAAAATTTATTTAAGAGATGAAATTTTGCAAACTACTCTACTCGAAGGCTGGGATTATGTTGTTGATGCTATTGATACTTTGTCGCCAAAACTACATTTAATAAAAACTTGTTATCAAAACAATATTCCTATTGTTAGTTCTATGGGTTCAGGAGGTAAGTCTGACCCAAGTAAAATAAAAATTTCAGATATTTCAGAATCCTATAATTGTGGATTAGCACGTAACTTGCGAAAAAGGCTACACCGCTTGGGAATTTTTAATGGCATAAAAGTAGTTTTCTCAGAAGAGCTAAGCGACAAAGAATCTATAATAGAGGAAGAAAGTACAAACAAAAAATCAAATTCTGGAACAATTAGCTATATGCCAGTAATTTTTGGCTGTTTTTGTGCCTCTGTAGTAATTAGAAGTATATGTGAGTTAGATTAAGTTTTGTAGCAAAATTATTGTGCAAAATTTATCTTCTTTCCAAATATTTTTGATGAATAACACTCTCAACTTCAGGATTCATCTTGTTATAC
This sequence comes from Bacteroidales bacterium, assembly GCA_035406965.1. Classification (GTDB taxonomy): domain Bacteria; phylum Bacteroidota; class Bacteroidia; order Bacteroidales; family ML635J-15; genus Bact-19. The sequence continues at coordinate 1,187 of DAONZU010000054.1, read as the reverse complement.
AATTCTATAGAGTTTATTTCAAATTCAGAAACAACTGGGAATGATTTTTTATTTTTTGAATCTCGTTTTTGGTAAAGAGAGTGTAAACATTTAGTTTTTTTGTTAAGCAAAATTTTTGTGTCTAATCTACCTTCTACACCATTAAAATCGGCTTTTTTAGAAGATTCGCCTTGTAAAATGTTTTTATAGTCTGGTAAATTTGCTTTGCTAATTTTATAGTTTTCGTCTTGCAAGAATGAAATTAAATAGTCATAGCTCCCATCAATTAAGTAAATAAAAATCTTATTATCTCTTTCTTCAAAAGGATTGAGAGTAAAATTTTGAGTACTTAGAATTTTATTTTTAACATTTGAAAAAGAAAATAAAGTATCATTATAATATACATATTCGCTCACCATAAAATCATCGTATTGTTTGATATAGCATGATTTTACAGTATTATTTTGTTTTATAAAAAATAGCTCAACATTTAATTTTAGTTTTTGCTCAGGCGAAGTGTAATTATAGGTATATTTTATAAATCCTGAAACAGAATTTGTCAATTTTTCGTGAGCTTTTTCAAAATCTTTTGGACTTATTGCTTTTTGCGAGTAAGCACTAAAACTTATAAAAAACAAAGCCACCAAAAGTGAACAAACTGATACACAGCGACATAAGTTTAGTTTTTCAAAAATAATTTTCATAATAATTTTATTTACTTATAAAACAAAATACATTCAAATTAAAAGTTCGTTAAAATTTCTTCAAAAATAACAAGATAAATTGAAAAAAACGCTTCTTGGCAAAAATTTTTGGTTATAAGTAAAACCTGTTAACAAATAGTTGATAAGTTGTTAATAAGATTTGCTGTTTTTAATTGCATTAATATGGTTTTGTAATTAAATTTGGAAAAATCTCATTAACTTTTAATTTAAAGTTAATTAGCCATGAAAGCAAAACTAATTTTATTTGCAATATCCCTAACAATTAGTGGATTTATTGTAGCACAATCACCTAATGTGCAAATTATGGACATCCTCGTATCTCCCGTTACGATGATAGATACAAGTACTAATCTTCCCATACAAACCAATGGAGAAAACCTTGCAATCTTATGTAAGACCAATGATTTAGCATCAGTAGAAAATGTAATAATTTTATTTGGCACAAGCGAAAATCTTGGAGACGTTATTACCGTAAATGCAGAA
>DAONZU010000053.1:0-15919 GCA_035406965.1 Bacteroidales bacterium | reverse complement strand
AGTTAAAAGTTAAAAGTTAAAAGCGATGCACTGAACGTAGTTGAAGTGTTAAAAGCGATGCACTGAACGTAGTTGAAGTGTTAAAAGTGGCTGACGCATACTCAGTTAAAAGTTCATAAGTTTTTAAAGACGCAAATTTTTAAATGGAAAATGAAACTTTATTGTAAAAAAAATCGCTTAATAAAAAAAAACTAGGTTTTTTAAGAACATTTAAAATAAATAAATGTTAAATTTGAAAAATTAAAATTCAGACGGTATGGATATTTATGAATTAATTAAATCAAGACGTAGTCCTAGAGGCTATTATGATAAAGGTATAAAGGCTGAAGATTTGGAAAAAATGTTTGATGCTGCTCGTTGGGCTGCTTCTGCATACAATCTTCAACCTTGGCGTTTTATATATGCTGACAAAGAAAAGCATCACGAATTATATAATCAAATTTTAGAATTATTGGTTGAGTTTAATCAAGCATGGGCTAAAGCTGCTCCTGTTTTAATAGTTACTTTAGTTAACACGCGGAACCCAAAAACTGGAGATGCTTTAACTCACGCAAAATATGATTTGGGCTTGGCTGTAGGAAATATGACACTTATGGCAGAATCAATGGGGATTTCTTTACGCAATATGAGTGGATTTGATGCAAACAAAGCACGCGAGGTATTAAATCTACCCGACAATATGGAAGCTGTAACAATTATTGCTGCTGGTTATGGCGGTTTGCCAGGAAATTTACCTCTCGATATTTATAAAATGGAAATTATGCCAAGAGAAAGAATGGAATTAAGCGAAATTGTTTTTAATAAACCATTCGACTTTTAACTTTTAACTTTTAACTGATTTACATATATCTGATTTTAATTTCCACGACTTTATGTACACCACTATCTAAGTCAAATTTAAAGCTATCAAATTTGGGTTTAGACATGCCTTTGTGATAATAATTTGAAAAGCCAAAACCTTCTTGAGGAATAAAAAATGAATAGTCCATTTTTCCATTTTCGTTTTCATCGTCTAATAAACATACTCCATAAGTTCCTGCAGGGATATCATTAAAGTGTACGGTAATTTTACCGTTTTTTAAGTCTTTTTTTGATATATATTTATTTATTGTTGGCTTCTCTATTTTATAATCTTTTTCATTTGTAAAGAAACCCAAATGTATTCTTCCTATGGCTTTTTTTATTCCAGTAATATTAAAAGTAATACTTTGAGAGTGAGCCATTAGTCCAAAGCTGAGAAGAAAAATTAAAATAAAACTAATTTTTTTCATAACGGTTAATTTTTAACAAATATACAAAAATTTTTTTATCTAACAATAAAATATACAAAATTTAAGCCAATTTTTTGAGGTATATAAATAAAAAACCGTTTGTTTTTCAAACGGTTTTTTATTTTCCAGTAAGATTTTATTAAATTATTTTAATTTTTTACAAATAGCTTCAAAAGTTTTAGGATGGTTCATCGCTAAATCAGCTAAAACTTTTCTGTTAAGCTCTATGTTGTTAGCATGAATTTTTCCCATAAATTGAGAATAACTCATACCATTGAGGCGAGCACCTGCATTAATACGTTGTATCCATAATGCTCTAAAATTTCTCTTTTTAGTTTTTCTATCTCTGTAAGCATAGGTAAGTCCTTTTTCGTAAGCATTTTTTGCTACTGTCCAGACATTACTTCGTGCTCCAAAATAACCTTTTGTTTGCTTTAGAATTTTTCTTCTTCTGTTTCTAGAAGCAACGGAATTTACACTTCTTGCCATAATTTTACGTTTTGCGAATGTATAGCGTTCTTTTTACAGAATCTTTTGGCTATAGCACTCTGATTAATACTAATTTTAATTTATTTCATTCCCAAACACAACAAGATGTTTTTCTTATCAGGATCCGCAACTGTTGTTGTATGAGTTAATGCTCTTTTACGTTTTATCGTTTTCTTAGTCAAAATATGACTTTTATAAGCATGTTTTCTTTTAATTTTTCCTGTACCGGTTAGTGAAAATCTTTTCTTTGCTCCGGATTTAGTCTTCATTTTTGGCATCGCTTCAAATTTTTTAATTAAGTTATTATTTTTTCTTACTGGTTTTCGGTGATAGTAGAATCTGCATTCTTTTGCCTTCTAATCTAGGCAATTGGTCAACTTTTGCATATTCTTCTAAATCTTGGGCTAATTTTAATAATAAAATTTCGCCTTGTTCTTTATATAATATCGAACGACCTTTAAAAAACACAAATGCTCTAACTTTATTTCCTTCTTCAAGGAACTTTTGAGCGTGTTTAAGTTTAAAGTTGTAGTCGTGTTCATCGGTATTTGGACCGAAACGAATATCTTTAATAGTAACTTTAACAGATTTACTTTGTATTTCTTTTTGTTTCTTTTTTTGTTGATACAAAAACTTTTGGTAGTCGATAACTTTGCATACTGGTGGCTCTGCATTAGGCGAAATTTCTACCAAATCAAGACCTAAATTATCAGCTACTTCTAAAGCTTCTCTTAAACTTACTATACCTTGTTTTTCGATGTTGTCCCCAACTAAACGAACAAATGGCGCGCGTATATAGTTGTTGATTCTATGCTCGCCTTGTTTTCTGTTCTTCGAAAAATTACTTCTCTTTTCTATAACTAAAACCTCCTCTTTTAATTAGTAAAATATTCTTTTATCTCTTTATTTATTAATTCAACGAATTCCTCAATTCCCATAACTCCTAAATCGCCTTGTCCTTGTTTTCTTACTGATATAGTGTTATCTTCTACTTCTTTTTCGCCAACAATCAATAGATAAGGAATGCGTTTTAGCTCGTTATCTCGTATTTTTCTACCTATCTTTTCGTTTCTGTCATCAATTTCGCCGCGAATATCGCAATTTTTTAGCAAATCTAAAACTTTTTGTGAATAATTATTAAATTTTTCACTTATTGGCAGTATTACAACTTGTTGTGGAGTTAACCATAATGGGAATTTTCCTGCTGTATGCTCAATTAAAACAGCAACAAATCTTTCCATAGAACCAAAAATAGCTCTGTGAATCATTATCGGTCTATGCATTTCATTATCAGAGCCTTTGTATTCTAATTCAAATCTTTCTGGTAAATTATAATCAACTTGAATTGTTCCAAGTTGCCAAGTTCTTCCTAAAGCATCTTTTACCATAAAGTCTAATTTAGGTCCATAAAAAGCTGCTTCGCCAAGCTCTACAGTTGGTTTTAATCCCATTTCTTGAGCCGCTTCTTGAATTGCTTGTTCGGCTTTTTCCCAATTTTCATCGCTACCAATGTATTTAGTTTTGTCGTCAGGGTCGCGTAAAGAAATTTGAGCTTTATATTCGTTGAAATCCAAAGATTTAAACACATACATTACAAGCTCAATAATTTTTTTGAACTCATCTTTTACTTGGTCGGGACGGCAAAATACGTGAGCATCGTCTTGAGTGAAAGAACGAACTCTTGTTAATCCATGCAATTCGCCATGTTGTTCGTAACGATAAACAGTTCCAAACTCTGCCATTCTGTATGGTAAATCACGATATGAATATTGACGAGCTTTAAAAATTTCGACATGATGAGGACAGTTCATAGGTTTTAGCATAAATGCTTTGCCTTCTGCTGGTGTTTGAATAGGCTGAAATGAATCTTTTCCATATTTGTCATAATGTCCCGAAGTTTTGTAAAGGTCTATATGTCCAATATGAGGTGTTTTTACCATTTCGTAGTTACGCTTTTTGAGTTCTTCGGTTAACCATGACTCTAAGCGGTCTCTAAGAATTGTGCCTTTAGGCAACCATAATGCCATTCCCATTCCAACTTTTGGGGAGAAATGGAAAAGCTCTAATTCTTTACCGATTTTTCTGTGGTCACGTTTTTTAGCTTCTTCGAGCATTGTTAAATATTCTTCCAACATTTTTTGTTTTGGAAAACTAATAGCATAAACTCTAGTAAGCTGTTTGCGGGTTTCATCGCCTCGCCAATATGCACCTGCTAAAGAAAGTACTTGAATTGCTTTTATATAACCTGTGCTTGGTAAGTGAGGACCGCGACATAAATCTGTAAAGTTTCCTTGTTCGTAAAAACTGATTGTTCCATCTTCAAGTTCAGAAATAAGTTCAGTTTTGTAATTGTCGCCTTTTTTCTCGAAAGTTGATAGGGCTTCTGCTTTTGAAACTTCTCTGCGTACAACAGGATTGTTTTGTTGACAAAGTTCTAGCATTTTTTTGTCTATTGCTGGAAAATCATTTTCAGAAAGTGCTTGTCCGTCTGGTAATTCTATATCGTAATAAAAACCGTTTTCTATAGCTGGACCAATTCCGAATTTTGTTCCAGGGAATAAAGATTCAATAGCTTCAGCTAAAACGTGTGCTGAAGTATGCCAAAATGCATGCTTTCCTTCTTCGTCTTCAAATTTGTGTAAAACAATTTTTGCATCTTCATAAATAGGACGAGTTAAATCGCTTAATTCCTTATTTATGCTAATAGCCAAAACTTCCTTAGCTAATCGAGGGCTTATGTTCTCCGCGATTTGCAAGCCGTTTACGCCTTTTTCAAACTCTCTAACCGAACCGTCTGGTAATGTTATCTTTATCATCAAAAATTTTTTTCGCAAAAATAATCAAATTTACCATATAATAAGCAAGTAAATGTGTAAAAATTTTATTTTCAAAAACTTCGTGAAATAAATGTCAATTTGTAAATTAGTTTTTACCTTTGAGAAAATTTAAAAATTAAATAAAATGAAAAGAAATCTACTAGTTTTTGTGCTTATTTTTGTTTTTGTAAATATTGCACATTTTGCTTTTGGACAAAAAGACGAAAAACAGTTTGGAGTAAAATTTAGTGGTTATGTAAAAAATGATTTTTATTACGATACAAGAGAAGTAGTGAATGGGCGAGAAGGACATTTGTTGCTTTGGCCCCAAAGTCCAAATTATGATACAGAAGGCAGAGATATTAATGCTCATGGGAAATTTCATTTTTTAGCAATACAAACCAGACTTACAGGGACTATAACTGGACCAGACGCTTTAGGGGCAAAAACTTCAGCAATGTTTGAAGGAGAATTTTTTGGAAGTAGCGATTCTGATATTAATGGTTTTAGATTACGCCATGCCTTGATAAAATTAAATTGGGAAAAGTCTGAAATTTTGACAGGACAAACTTGGCATCCAATGTTTGTTACAGAAAATTCGCCTGGAACAGTTTCTTTTAACACAGGTTTAGGTTTTCAGCCATTTGCTCGAAATCCACAAATTAAATATACGTTTAGATTAGGTAATATTAGACTCGCAGCAACTGCTTTTACTGAGAGAGATTTTCAATCACGAAATTTAACAGGAACGCCCTCGGGTGACTATATTAGAAATGCAAAAATGCCTGCTTTGAACTTTAGTTTTAATTATGGTAAAAATAATAATGAGGCTAAAACAGCTTTTAATACTGGCTTTGCTGTTAATTATAAAAATATTAGACCATCTTTAACTACTCCTTTGGGATATATTACTAAAGAAAATGTTAGTGCATTGTCGGCTCAAGTTTATATTATGAAGAAATTTAAACCTCTAAGTGTCAAATTTGCAGCATTATACACAGAAAATGCAAGCGAAATGTTTATGCCAGGTGGTTTTGCTCAATATGAATTATTGAGTTTAGCAAAAGCAGAATTTTCTTATCTGCCAACTCGAAATGCTATTAGCTGGATTGATATTGCTACAACAGGTAAAAAATGGCAATTTGGAATGTTTGCAGGCTATAATAAAAATTTAGGAACAGCTAAAGATGTTTTTGGAAATCTTGGTGGCTTGGGTGTGAATATTGAGCACTTATACAGAGTGTCGCCTAGAGTATATTATTTTGCCGGTAAATTACAAATTGGTGCAGAGGTAGAATACACAGTAGCTGCTTATGGAGATGGAACTTATACCACAAAAGCAATTCCTCAAAATGCTGAAGAAGTTGCTAATTTAAGGCTATTGCTAGGAGTTTTTTATCATTTCTAAAATAAAACTTATTTCAGTTTTAGCTTGTCAATTACTAATAATATCTTAAAATCTAATTTTTATTAAATAATATTTTTTATTTTTGTAATGAAATAAAACAAATGTAGAGAGAACGGGACTGGTGTCCCAATCGGTCTTCAAAACCGATAGCAGGCGGATAAAACCGTCTGTGGCAGGTTCGATTCCTGCTCTCTCAGCTAATAAATCACTCATTTTAAAAAGCATTTGTGTCTTAGCCAAAATTTGCTAAAATTTTTTAAGATAGACTAAAGTTTTGTTAAAGTCTTGAATATGTGAAACAAAACTTGTTTGAATTGCGTTATTTTTATTAAATTATGGGTGAAAAAAAGTAGAATTTAAAAAAATTTTGAATATGAAATATAAACATGTTTTAATTAGTTTTTTTGGTGGAATAATTGGTGCTATTATTGCCGTTTTGATTATTGATTCGTACAAAACATCTTCTGATGCTGAAACAAAAAACCAACATAGTTTAGTTGCAGACTATTATTTGAATAAACAGCATCAACTTCCTGCAACAACGGTTGCAAATCCATTTCTATTTAGTCCAAGTTCGAGTTTTGATTTTACTTCTGCTGCAGAAATGAGCGTTCCCGCAGTTGTTCACGTAAAGACTCAATATAGCCAACCAAATTATACTTTGTATGATTTTATTTTTGGTACTTCGCCACGATATTCAACTCCTGTTTTAACTTCTGGTTCGGGAGTTATAGTTTCGCCTGATGGTTATATTGTTACAAACAATCACGTTGTGGAAGATGCGGAAACAATTGAAGTTGTGTTGAATAATAAAAAATCTTATTCAGCAAAACTTGTTGGACGTGATGCTACTACAGACATCGCTTTGTTGAAAGTTAATGCTAATAATTTACCTTTTTTAAATTATGGCGATAGTGATAATATAAAAATTGGCGAATGGGTTTTAGCTATAGGTAATCCATTTAATTTAACTTCAACTGCAACTGCTGGAATTATTAGTGCAAAAGCACGAAATATTAGCATAATGTCAGAAAATATGGCTATAGAATCTTTTATTCAAACCGATGCGGCAGTTAATCCAGGTAATAGTGGTGGCGCTTTAGTAAATACAAAAGGCGAACTTATAGGAATAAATACGGCAATAGCTTCGCGAACAGGATCTTTTGTAGGATATTCTTTTGCTATTCCAGTAAATATTGTGAGAAAAGTTGTTGCCGATTTAGTTGAATTTGGAGAAGTACAAAGAGCTTATATCGGAATTGATTTGTTGGATATTGATTCAGATTTGGCTAATCAACTTTCTATTAGTAAAATCGAAGGTGTTTATGTGGCAAATGTTTTAGCAAATGGGGCAGGCGACAAAGCAGGATTGAAAGCAGGCGACATAATTACTGCTATAAATGATACTAAAGTAAATTCTGTTTCTGAATTTTTAGAATATTTAAGCCGCTTTAGACCCGGAGATAGAGTAAATTTGTCTGTTAAGGGGGGACGCACAACAAAAAATATAAAACTAACTTTACAAAATAAATATGGCGAAACTTCTATAGTAAAATCAGAAGCTATTGATGATTTAGGAGCTAAATTCGAGGTTTTATCCGACTATGACAAAGCTCGCTATAGAGTGAAAGCAGGAATTAGAGTTACAGATATTTCACAAGGTAAGTTTTTGGCAAATGGCATTAAAAAAGACTTTATTATCATTAGAGTTAATAACGAATTTGTGAATACTGTTAAAGATTTTCAAGATATAATTAAAAAATCTAATGGAAGCCTTTTTATAGAAGGATTTTATCCTAATGGAAGCTCTGCGTATTATTCGTTTAGACTATAGAGTTAAAAGTTAAAAGTTAAAAGAGGCTGACGCGTCTGGCTTTACTTTACGAACTTTATAAACTTTTAACTTTTAACTGAATTACGCGTCAATTTTTGCATACGTAGCATGAGTTTCAATAAACTCCCTTCTAGGAGCAACTTCGTCACCCATTAGCATAGCAAAAATATGGTCTGCTTCTCCAGCATTTTCTATAGTTACTTGTCTTAAAGTTCTAGTTTCTGGGTTCATTGTAGTATCCCAAAGCTGTTCGGCGTTCATTTCTCCAAGACCTTTGTAGCGTTGTATATGTAAACCTGTTTCTTTGCCTTGTCCTAGAGTTTCAATAATATCTAATCTTTCATTTTCAGACCAAGCATATTGTTCTGTTTTTCCTTTTTTAATTAAGTAGAGTGGTGGTGTAGCAATATATAAATATCCTCCTTCTATTAGTGGTTTCATATATCTAAAGAAGAAAGTCATAATTAAAGTTGCAATGTGAGAACCGTCCACGTCGGCATCCGTCATAATTATAATTTTATGATAACGCAATTTTTCTAAGTTAGCAGCTTTACTGTCTTCTTCTGTTCCTATTGTAACTCCAAGTGCTGTGAATATGTTTTTAATTTCGTCGCTATCAAACACTTTGTGAGGCATTGCTTTTTCTACGTTCAAAATTTTTCCTCTTAGTGGTAGTATAGCTTGGAAATTTCTATCTCTTCCTTGTTTTGCTGTTCCACCTGCCGAGTCCCCTTCCACAAGGTAAAGCTCGCAATTTTCGGGATTTCTATCAGAACAATCGGCTAATTTACCTGGAAGACCAGCACCTCCCAAAACATTTTTACGTTGAACTAATTCTCTAGCTTTACGTGCAGCATGACGAGCAGTAGCAGCTAAAATAACTTTGTCAACTATAGCTTTTGCATCTTTTGGGTTTTCTTCAAGATAGTTTTTTAATAAGCTACTAACAGCTTGGTCAACAGAAACACTAACTTCAGAGTTACCAAGTTTTGTTTTGGTTTGTCCTTCAAATTGTGGTTCTTGAACTTTTACAGAAATAACACAGGTTAAACCTTCCCTAAAGTCATCTCCATTTATTTCAAATTTTACTTTAGATAATAATCCGCTTTCTTCGGCGTATGATTTTAAAGTTCGTGTTAAACCACGTCTGAAACCTGTGAGATGAGTACCACCTTCAATAGTGTTGATGTTGTTTACATAGCTATGAATATTTTCTGTAAACGAGGTGTTGTATTGCATGGCTATTTCTACAGGCACATCATTTTTTTCTGTTGAAATATGAATAATATTTTCTGTAAGTTTTTCACGTCCTTGGTCTAAGTATTCGACAAATTCTTTTAAACCATGTTCAGAATAAAATTCTTTGGATTTGGCTATTCCATTTTCATCAACTTGTCTTTTATCTTCTAAAATAAGTCTTATACCTTTGTTTAGGAAAGCTAATTCTCTTAGTCGAGAAGATAAAATATCAACTTGGTATTCTGTAGTTATGAAAATTGAGTTGTCGGGCCAAAATTCTACGCAAGTACCTGTTTCTTCAGTTTCTCCAATTACTTTTACATCGTGCAATGGTTTTCCTATAGAATATTCTTGGAAATAAATTTTGCCATCTCTTTTAACTGTTGCAGTTAGCTTTGATGAAAGAGCATTAACGCAAGAAACCCCAACACCGTGCAATCCACCCGAAACTTTGTAAGAATCTTTGTCGAATTTTCCACCGGCATGTAGAACTGTCATAACAACTTCAAGAGCAGATTTGCCTTCTTTTTCGTGTAAATCAACAGGTATTCCACGCCCATTATCTTCAACTTTTATTGAGTTATCTTCGTTTATAGTAACTTTAATTTTATCGCAATAACCTGCTAAGGCTTCGTCTATAGAGTTGTCAACAACCTCATAAACTAAATGATGCAAACCTTTAGTGCTAATATCGCCAATATACATGGCAGGTCTTTTGCGAACTGCTTCTAGTCCTTCTAAAACTTGAATACTGTCAGCAGAATAATTTCCATTTTTTCCATTTGTGTGAGACGAAGTGTCATTGCCTCCGTTTTTTTCTAAAATCTCTTTATTTTCGTCCATATCTAAATATTTTTATGTCTTTTTTAAAAGCATACAAAGGTAAGAAATTTTATGCATTTTTCTAAATTTTTTGACTAATAAATTTCTTATATTTATTAACAATTTGTGGCTTTGTAATTACCTATAGATTAGTCGGTTGTAAAAAATTGTTAATAGTTTTAATACTATTGTTTACAGGGTTAAAAATTGATAGAAATTATTTAATTTTCGTTAAATTTTGTTTAGAATAAATATTTTAATCCTAGCATAAAATTAAAGCCATGCGACATATAATTATTCCAAACATATTGTTTTTGTCCTGTGATGTTGTTTAAATTTAAGAAAGCTTGAAAATTTGATGCAAAACTATATTCACCATATAAACTAATATCAACAATAGGTTTTAGTTTTTTCTCAACAATATTAAGGTCTGCATCGTATTCTTTTGCATATCGAGCGCCAATAAAATCAGCATTAAGTCCAAAATTTAATTTATTATCGAATTTATAATTTGTGTTTAACCTAACATCAACTGTTGGCATATGCCATGGCTTTTCTCTATTTTTAATATAAGAATAATGATAATAATGTCCTTTTAGATTAATGCTAAGTTTGTCGAATAAATCGTTTAAAGCAATTTCGCCATAGCCTGTAAATCTTTCAACATTTGTATAAATTAAAACAAATTTATTTTCAAGCATAGTTGTAGTATCGTTTACAAAAAATCCCATATCATCAATTTTAGAATAATTAGCATTCAAATGGAAAAATACTTTTCTGCTAATATTTCCTTTTAAACCAACATCAATAACTTGTGCATAATTTGTTATTTTATTAGTATGGAAATTGTTGATAAAAGGATTTATGTCTGATAAGAATTCCACAGTATTATTTTGAACATATCCTGTAAAACTTGCATAAGGAATAATTGTGTTGCTTATATTATGTTGAAACTGAACATTTGGATAAATATGATAAGCTACTGGCTGTTTGCTTAATTCGCCTGTAGTATTTACGCCTAAACAAATTTGCCAATTATTTGAATAATGTTTAAAGTATGGGTTTAAATCAAGAAATGTTTCCTTAAAATTGAAAACGGCACTATCTTGAATTTGGTCATTGTTGAATACAAAGCCTAAATCCATACCAAATCTATTTTTCTTAACTAATTTATTTAAGTCGGCTTCAAAGTCTATTTTATGTTGTGTGTTTTTTGACTGAGCAAAGAAATATTGGTAAGCCAAATTTGATTTAAAGTTCATTCTTCTCTCAGAACTGTTATTTGATTCGATATTAATATTTGCTCTGAGCTTATTATACCTTTGCATTTCCATTTCTTCTCTGTCGCGTGGCTTAACAAAATCTGTTGGTACAATAATATTTGGGTCGTAGCCATAAAAATATGCTTGGTTTGATTTAAAACTAATATCAGCTCCCAAGGTTGATGTATAGAAAAATCTTTTTGCAAAAGCATTAACTAAATTATTATTAAATCCTGAAAATATTTTTTGGTCGACGGAATTTTTTACTTTTCCAAATGCTGAATGGTGTTTTACAAAAGCTCCTGCAGAATAATTTCTTTGCCTTGTTGTATTGTAATAAACTTCTGCAAGTGGCGACAAATAATTTCCCATTCCTAATTTAATAAGTCCATTATAAAGTGGTTTTAGAGGTTCGCCACTAAAGCTTGCAGCTGTAATTGGTGTTGGTTTAAAGCTAGTTTTAAATAAAACAGGCTCAATCTTGTATTCGAAATGTGGATTAACTTCAACAGTATCAACTATTGAGGGAAGAAATTGCATTCTGTTTGCATCTTTTAAGACAGGAGCAAATTCTGTATAAATTATTATTCCTGTTTCTTCCAAATTGCTTGGTTTTTCTTCTTGTTGTGCCTTTAGATTTAAACCTAAAAATAATATGGCTATAATTAAAATACTTATTGTTTTCATGTTCAAAATTTTCATGTTAATTATTCTATTTTAGCAGGTTCTGGTAAATTTATTTCGCTTTCTTTATTCTCATTATCACTATTATTATCCGAACTTTGTGTATTATCGTTTTCACCTTCGCCAGATAAGTTGATTTTTAAATTTAACAAATCTTCGCTAGAACGTCTTCCTTGTTCTTCGTCAATAATATTTGCAAGTTTTTGGCTAGTTTCGTCTTTTATACCATCAGTTTCGATAGGATAGTTGTTAAGTACAGATTGTAAAGTGTGTTTTGCAGAGAAAAAATCTTCTCTATCATAATAAATATCAGCCAAACATATTAAAGTTTTTGCTACCCAATAAGCATGAGGTGAATTTGATTGTGCAAACTCATAAGCCAATTCTTCTGCAATGCTGTCTCTTTGCATTTTGTAATGAATTTTTATTACTCTATACTTTGATTCAGCACCTTCGACAGATTTTGTTTCTGTAGATAAGTTTTCAAATAAATTCAAAGCTCTAATTAAATTGTCTTTATTGTAATATGCTTTAGCCATTTTAAAGTGTGATTCTCTTTTTTCTTCTTCGTTAGATCTTTCGTTATCAATAATTTGCATTGCTGCTGCTATAGTGTTATCCCAATTGTTTGAGTTGTAAGCACATCTGAGTTTACCTATAGAAGCTAATAAAGTTGTTGATTTATTTTCGGATAGTGAGTAAAGTTTATCGTAAAAACTGTATGCCTCTTCCCATGCTTCTTTGTCAAACAAAATGCTTGATGCCTTGATAGTGCTTTCTTCGGTAAATGCACCTCTTGGAGCGTTTGCAACAATTCTGTAGTTTTCTAAAGCTAAATCTTTTTCTTCGAAATAAAAATGCAATTCTGCTTTATAATAATTTGCTTCTATGTAGAACTTACCTTTAGGGAAAGATTTCAAATAATTTGTTAATGAGCTTAGTGCTTCGTTATATTTTTTGTCAACATAATTTTTCTTAGCAATTTGCCACATAATTTCATCTTGCTCATCTTCGCTAACATTTGTTCCGCTAGAATTTGCCCAATCAACAAAGCCGTCAGGATTATCTTGTTCTATATAAACAGCTTTAATCATGTCGGCAGCATTGTTAGCTTCTTCAGTATTTGGATATTCGGCAATAACTTGTTTATAAAGTTCTAATGCTTTTGGGTAATTTCTTTCGTTGAAATATATTGCACCTAAACTTGATAAAGACGCTTTTCGCATTGATGAATTTGGAAACTTTTCAATATGTCTGTTATAATAAAATTTTGCAGAATCAGGATTATTTAATGTAGTATGGAAAGTACGTCCAATTTCAAAATTAGCATTGCTCACATATTCAGATTCAGGATAAGTTTGCATTAATTTTCTTAAAGACCATATTTTTTCATTAGGTTTTTTTAATCCACCATAAGATAAAGCCATTTGATATAAAGTGTAGTCTGGCGAAACTTTTCCAATATCGCTAGCTTTTTTATAATATTCAGATGCTGGAGTGTATGCTTTCTCAATATAATAGCAGTCACCAATACGATTTAAAACATCATTTAAAATTTCGCTGTCAGCATATCCTGGCTGAAGTTCAAATTTACGGAACCATGAGTTTGCAACTACATACTCTTTTTTATTAAAATAAGCATAGCCCAAATTATAATGTGCTTTTGAATATTCATCAAGACTAACGGAGCCTGTAGTGTTTACAAAATCTTTAAACATAGTAATTGCATCTTCAACATTTCCAAGTCGATAATAAGCTTCGGCTTTCCAGTAATGAGCTAAAGCATCGATAGTCTTATCATAAATTTTGTAATCTAAAGACTTGTCAAACATTACTATAGCCTCATTATATTTTAGTTGAGTAAAATGTTCCAAACCTCTAAAATATGTTAGTCTTTGATAAGCAGCATCAATTTTTGCATTTCGGTTTTGCATTTTTTCAATAGTCGCAATAGATGCTTGATAATTTTTAGTGCTTAAAAATGCGTCAATTAAATAGTCGTATGCCAAATCTGTGCGTGGCGAATTTGGATATTCTTTAATATATAAAGTAAAAGCATTAATTGCTTCGTTAAATGGCGACATAGAAAGTTCGAAACTTAATTGTGCAAAATTGAAAAGAGCATCTTCTTTAATTTTTGGATTGTAATTATATTTTGACGCAAGTTCGAAAGAACGTAGAGCTTCAATTTTTTTATCTAGTTTTATATTACAATCGCCCATGTGGTAAGCAGCGTTTTGACTTAGAGTGTCTTTCATATTTGCAATTTTGCTAAAAGAATTAGCTGCCTTTTCATATTGTTTAGTGCTGTAGTAAGCAAAACCTAATTCATAAAAGTCATAGTCGTTTGCTGAGCTAGTTGAATTTACATAATTATTCAAATGTGGAATTGCTTCCGAGTATCTTCCTTTTCTATAGTAAGCCGAACCTAAAAGTTTATTTATTTCAGCTGCTCTACCTCCAGATTCTTTTTCTAAAATTTTTGGAGCATATTCAATTAATTCATCATACTTTTCTTGTAAATAATAAATGTGAATAATGTAAAAAGGAGTGATAGAAGCATAAGAAGGACTTTTTTCTAATTCTAAAAATCCCAATAAAGCTGTTTGATATTGTTCGTTTATATATTTTAGGTGTGAATAAAAATATAATGACATTGGTCCATAAATATTATTTGCATCTTTTGATTCGTAAAATGCTTTAGCTGCTCTGTCAAAATCTTTTCTTGCAAAATGGCTATAACCAAGTTTGAAAAAATATTCTGATTTTTCATCGGCTTGTAGCAATAATCTATCTGTTTTTTCGTACCATTTAATGGCATTTTTATAGTCTTTATTTCTAAATTTAAAGTTTGCCATTTGAAAACTCGCATTATTGCTATTTCTGCTTTCAGGATGATTTTCAATAAAATTTGTTATTTGAAATTCTGCATCATTATTAAGTAAATTCATAGAAGAAAGAGCATAATAAAAAGCTGCTTCGTCTTTATAAGATGCATATTCTTGACCATCATGAAGTAATATTTCTGAAAATAATTTTTGAGCAGGTACATACATTCCTTTTTCATATAAATTAATTGCAGAAGTCCATTTGGTTTCCATTTCATTGTAGGCTTGAGTAGTTTGAGCTTGTATCGAAAAGCTTATTAACACGACTAAAGCTGTTGAAATAAATTTGGTTTTCATGTTTATACTTTTTTCAAAATTTATAAATATTCAAAATTACAAAACATATTGATAGCAGTTTTTCATAATTTGAAATATTAATTAACACGACCTTGTTTATTACTATCTTGATAGTGTTTGATTTGCGATAATAAAATTTTTAATTTTGTTGTTTATATTTTATAACCTAATTGTAATAAATTTTATTGTTCAAAATTATGGAAGACAGTACATATTTGATTAAGACCGAAAATTTGAATGTTTATCAAGATGAAAATCTAATTTTAGAAAATGTAAATATTGAAATTGACCTTGGCGAGTTTGTTTATTTTATTGGAAAAGTTGGTAGTGGTAAATCGAGCTTGCTAAAAGTTTTATATGCAGAGCTTGATATTAAAGAAGGCGAAGCAAAAGTTGCAGGTTATAATTTGAATAAAATTAAAAATAAACATATTCCTATGTTGAGACGAAAAATAGGAATGGTTTTTCAGGATTTTGAATTAATGGCAGATAGGAATGTGTTTAAAAATTTAGAATTTGTTCTGAAAGCAACTAATTGGAAATCAAAAATTGATATTGATACTCGAATAAACGAAGTTCTTGAAAGCGTTGGAATGTTGGATAAGAAAATTTCAATGCCTACAAAACTTTCGGGTGGAGAAAAACAATCTATTAGCATAGCAAGAGCTTTATTAAATAATCCACCATTGATTTTTGCTGACGAACCAACTGGAAATCTCGACCCAGAAAGTGCAGATTCTCTAATGAAAATTTTACACGAACTTCCAAAACAAGGAAAATCTGTTATTATGGTTACCCACAATCATGCATTTTTGAAAAAATATCCGGGCAGAGTGTTTTTGTTCGAAGATGGAAAAGTTACTGAGCAGATTGAACAAGGGATAGATCTAATCAGTTAAAAGTTAAAAG
>DAONZU010000052.1:12358-16024 GCA_035406965.1 Bacteroidales bacterium | reverse complement strand
CACCTGATTATCTGACATATATTTGGGTGTTGCAAAAAAAGTGCGGAAAACAGGAGGAGAGTTGAAAAACTAATGGGAAAGGTATGTCTAATCGTTAAAATCAGCTCATTTTTTAACCTATAAACCTATTTTTCATACTTTATTGAACTATAAAAAAGTAAAAAAATGCTTTTTAGAAAAATTTTTTTTAAATAATAACCATTTTATAGGCTCAAACAAAATAATTTTATCTAAAATTGCAATAATTATTTTTAGTTGCGGATTTAAGGAAGTTGACTTTTTAATAAATTTGCCAACTTTTTTTGATACAAATATTATTTGCTTAATATTTTTGAATGTTATATATTTGTTTGGTGAAATATGCGTTATGGGGCATAATAATTAAGAAATAATATTAAAAAAAAATGAGAAGTATATTTTTTGCAATACTTGCATTGCTTAATTTCAATCTCCTAATAGGACAAGATTATATTGAATATTATAATTTTTGTAATGAGGGAGACAAACAAATCTATCTCAAAAATTACGAAGAAGCGTTAAAGAACTTCAATAAAGCTTTTTCACTTGTTGATTATGTGCATGCTAATCAATACAAAAGTGCTAGTTTATGTGCTGCTCATATTGGGAATATTGAAAAAACATATTTATATGCAAAAAACGCAATATTAAATGGACTAGACCCAGTCTTTCTTAAAACAAAAGACTTTAAAAAATTTAGGAAAACAGAAAAATACAAAATACTATGTGATAGTATCTCAATTTTCCAGAAGCAACATTTATTGTCTATTAATTTGAATTATAAAAAAGAAATTGATAGCCTTTATTATATTGATCAAAACATTATTCGGAACAATAAGTCGTGTAAAGGAAATTATAACATTGACAAATCAAAACTACCAAGTAATTTATTTGAACTAGACTCAGTTATTTTCGAGCACTTACTAACCTTAATAGAAAAATATGGTTTCCCTTCGGAAAAGAAAATAGGATATGAAGGATATTCAAATGTATGGGTTTTATTTCACCACAATGTACGACTTCCAAAGAACTCAAAATATCTTCCAATTTTGAAAGAAGCACTAGTAAAAGGAGAATATCTTCCTAGAAATTATGCTTGGATGTATGACCAAAGCCTTATGTTTAAACAAGAAGAACCATATTTTTATTTTGGAATTGCTCTTGTCGATCATTTATCAGATGATAAAAAAATGGAAATTGATAAAAGAAGAAAAGAACATGGCATAAAACCGCTTGAATCTACCATTGTAAAAAAGCGAGGAAATGGTATTATGCAAAAATTTCTTTGGTAATAATGTTTATTAGAAGTAAAATGTAATTATGGTGCAAAAAGCATAAAACAACAATCCAACCATAAATTTCGACAAATTTGTAAAATGTTTTAGGGTTTTTTAGTAAAAAATCAAACCTCAAAAACAAAAACACAAATATAATTACATAACAATCAAAGACTTAGGCGATTAAAAAAAATATGAAAAAATATTTGTTAAATATTAAAAAGCCTTTTATATTTGCAGTCCTAAACTTTTTATTGAAATTTTGGGAGCTTAGCTCAGCTGGTTCAGAGCACCTGCCTTACAAGCAGGGGGTCAATGGTTCGAATCCATTAGTTCCCACAAAAAAAACGAGTTTATCAAAAATGGTAAACTCGTTTTTTTTATAGCTATAGAAAATTATTTTAAAATTATCAATTCTTGATTCTTAGAAACTATATCTCCCGGTTTTACCAAGACTTTATCTATAATTCCGCCTTTTAAAAAATTGATTTTATTATTCATTTTCATAGCTTCAATAACAAGCATGGCATCGCCTGCTTTAACTTTATCGCCCTCTTTCACAAGAATTTCTACTATAGTTCCAGGAATTATTGAGAGAATAATTTTATCGTCTGGCTGAGACCATTTTTGCTTTTTATCAAATGATGGAGTAGAATATGTTTCATACTCTACCTCATCTACTATCATTTTTAATTTTCGATTTTCGTTCATAATACTTTTTTTTAGAATGGTGGAACTCCGTGTTTTTTGTCGGTTTTTACTTTAGCTTTAGTCTCACTTAACTTAAGAGCTTGGATTAATTTTTCGCGAGTTTCGTCTGGGACAATAATTTCGTCAACATAACCTTTTGAAGCTGCGACATAAGGATTTGCAAATCTTTCCTTATATTCTTCTACTTTTTGCTTTCTCATTTCGTTAGGATCTGCTGCTTCGGCAATTTCTTTTCTAAAAATAATATTTGCAGCTCCTTGAGGTCCCATAACAGCAATTTCGGCAGTGGGCCAAGCATAAACAAAATCTGCTTTCAAGTGGCGAGAACTCATTGCAATATATCCTCCACCATAAGCTTTACGCAAAATAACTGTTAGTTTTGGAACACTAGCTTCAGAATATGCATACAAAACTTTTGCTCCATGACGAATTACTCCTGCATGTTCTTGGTCAACTCCCGGCAAATATCCTGGAAGGTCAACTAAAGTAACAATAGGAATGTCGAAAGCATCGCAATATCTAATAAAACGAGCTGCTTTGTCAGAAGAATCAACATCTAACACTCCTGCTAAATATAAAGGTTGATTAGCAACAAAACCAACCGTTTTTCCGCCAATTCTTCCATAGCCAATTACCATATTTTGTGCAAATTTTTCCATTACTTCAACAAAATCAGAATTGTCGGTTATAGCTTTAATAACATTTCTAACATCGTATGGTTTGGTTGGATCAACTGGCACAACATTGTTTATGTCAATATTCGCAACAGGCTTTTCAACTTTTCTTTCTGTGTTTTTGTCTTTATTATTATGAGGAATAAATGACAACAACTTACGAATTTGAGAAAAGCATTCTTTTTCGTCATTAGCAAAGAAATGTGCATTTCCTGTAATTTCGCTATGCACTCTTGCTCCGCCAAGATCTTCTTGAGTAATTTCTTCGCCAAGAACTGTTTTAATTACTTCTGGACCTGTAATAAACATTTTTGAGATATTGTCAACAACAAAAACATAGTCGGTTAATGCTGGTGAATAAACAGCTCCTCCTGCACAAGGACCGAGAATTACAGAAAGTTGTGGAATAATTCCACTAGATTGTGTGTTGCGATAAAAAATTTCGCCATAACCCGCCAAGGCATCAACACCTTCTTGAATTCTAGCTCCGCCTGAGTCATTTATTCCAATACAAGGCACTCTCATTTTTAGTGCTAAATCTTGAATTTTCACAATTTTCATTGCATGCATATAGCCCAAAGAACCACCAACAACGGTAAAATCTTGAGCAAACACACAAATAGGTCGCCCGTCAATTGTTCCAGTTCCAATAACAACTCCGTCACCATTTAATACTTTATCAGCCATGCCAAATTCTCTAGCACTATGCTGAACAAACAAATCATATTCATTAAAAGAGCCTTTGTCAACTAACAGTTCTATTCTTTCTCTAGCCGTAAGTTTCCCAGATTCTTTTTGTTTTTCAATTGCTTTCTCACCACCGCCAAGCATAACTTCTTTGCGTTTTTGGTTTAAAGCTTCGATTTTTTTGTTTATACTCATCTTTTCAAAATTTAATTATACTTATTTTATTTAAGCGTTTTTACATAAATACCTATAGCTATAAAAAAATACAGGATATTTGGTATCCAAGCCGACAAAGCTGC
>DAONZU010000052.1:0-12258 GCA_035406965.1 Bacteroidales bacterium | reverse complement strand
ATAATTTTGCACTATCCACGATTCGCTAATAGAATCCCATATCATTGTTTCTGCAGTAAGTTTAGATTTTAAAACTACACCATCAAACTTTTCTAAAGACATATTTAGTCCAATGTTATTTGTTCTATTAAAATTTCCGACATAAAAATAAACTCCTGGATATATTTGCCTATGTGATATGCCCGAAGTAATGGTTCCTGGCGATCTTTTAAAATATTTATTTTGAAATTCAAATCTTTGTTTATTTGCTTCTGGAATTACATAATTGCCAAGAACAAAAGAAAATGCTGTAATAAAAAAGGCAACTATAAAATATGGAAGCAACAATCTTTTAGCACTTATTCCACTTGCAAACATTGCGACAAATTCAGTTTTTGCTGCCATTCGCGAAGTGAAAAATATAACGGAAATAAAAACAAACAAAGCACTAAATAAATTTGCAAAATATGGAATAAAATTAAAATAATAATCAAAAATTATTGCCTTTAAAGGAGCTTGCTTATCAATGAAATCGTCCATTTTTTCGGATATATCAAAAATAATTGCAAGAAGAATTATTAATGTTATTGCAAGGAAATATGTTCCTATAAATTTTTTGATTATATATCTATCTAAAATTTTCAATTTATTTAAAGTCTATTATTTAGTTTTTCAATCATTTCTTTTTTCCATGAAGAAAAATTTCCTTCAGTTATTTTTTCTCGTGCTATCCTCATCAATTCTACATAAAAACCCAAGTTATGCACACTTGTTATTTGAGCTCCCAAAATTTCATTAGAAATTATCAGATGCCTTACATAAGCTTTAGAATATAGTTTATCCACGAAAGTTGTTCCACATTCATCTAATGGCGAAAAATCATCTTTCCATTTTTCGTTTTTCATATTCATAGTGCCATTCATTGTAAACAGCATACCATTTCGTGCATTTCGTGTAGGCATCACACAATCAAACATATCTATCCCTCTTTCAATTCCTTCTAACAAATTTTGTGGTGTTCCTACTCCCATCAAATAGCGAGGTTTATCTAAAGGTAAAATTTCGTTTACAACTTCAATCATATCATACATTTGCTGAGTTGGTTCACCTACCGACAAACCTCCAATTGCATTTCCACAAGCACCAATATCTGAAACAAATTTTGCAGAATCTTCACGTAAATCTTTATAAACAGAACCCTGAACTATAGGAAAAAATGTTTGATAATAATCGTAAATCGCTTGAGTAGAATTAAAATGTTTCCAGCCTCTAAGCAGCCATCTATGAGTTAAGTCTAAAGATTTTTTTGCATAAGAATAATCACATGGATAAGGCGTACATTCATCGAAAGCCATAATAATGTCTGCACCTATTTTTCTTTGAATTTCAACAACATTTTCAGGTGTAAAAATATGTTTAGACCCATCGATATGACTTCTAAAAGTAGCACCTTCTTCGGTAAGTTTTCTATTTTGAGAAAGTGAAAACACCTGAAAACCACCAGAATCTGTTAAAATAGGCTTATCCCAAGAATTAAATTTGTGCAAACCACCTGCTTTGTGTATTATGTCAACACCGGGACGCAAATATAAATGATAAGTGTTTCCTAAAATTATTTGAGCTTTAATATCGTTTTTAAGTTCAGTAATATGCACCGCCTTTACTGTTCCAAGTGTACCTACAGGCATAAATATTGGTGTTTCTATTTCACCATGTGCAGTACTTATAAGCCCTCTGCGAGCTTTTGAGTTTTTATCTTTATGACTTATTACGAACTTCATAAATCTTTGCAAAGATATAGAATTTTTATAATTGCTTTTTATGTTATAAAACGAATGAAGTTAAAATTAATTATTTTTCAACAGAAAGTTAATTCTCTTAAAAAAAATAAAAATTATTTTTTAGTCAAATTAATATAAGAAAAATTAGGCTCATGTTCTGTATTTTCAGCTTCTATCTCCACATTCCAATCATCGCAATTTAATTCAGGAAAAAATGTATCGCCATCAAATACAGCGTGGATTTTTGTAAGATAAATTTTATCAACAAAAGGTAAAAATTGCTTATAAATTTCTCCTCCGCCAATTATAAAATTTTCTTTATCAGCATCACAAATTTTAATGGCTTCCCCAATAGAAGCAACTATTTCAACATTTTTAAAATTCAAATTTTGCGAACGAGATATTACAATATTTCTACGATTTGGTAAAGCTCCATTTGGTAATGACAAAAATGTTTTTCGACCCATAATTACAGTATTTCCACTTGTAATTTGTTTAAATCTTTTTAAATCGCCGGGCAAATGACATAATAAATCGTTGTCTTTACCTATTGCATAATTTTCGGCAACAGCCGCAATAATTGAAAAACTCATAAAATAATTTTTAAACTGAAACTACGCCTTTTATATGAGGATGTGGATCATAATTTACTAATTCAAAATCTTCGTATTTAAAAGAAAAAATATCGTTTACTTCAGGATTTATTTTCATTGTTGGCAAAGCTCTCGGCTCCCTACTTAACTGAAGCTCAATTTGTTCCATATGATTCAAATAAATATGAGCATCTCCGAAAGTATGTACAAAATCGCCGGGTTTATATCCGCAAACTTGAGCTACCATCAATGTTAGAAGTGCATACGAAGCAATATTAAAAGGTACTCCTAAAAACAAATCGGCACTACGTTGATAAAGTTGACAAGAAAGTTTATTATCAGCTACATAAAACTGAAAAAAAGTATGACAAGGTGGAAGAGCCATATTATCAATATCAGCAACATTCCAAGCACTCACAATATGACGGCGAGAATCGGGATTGTTTTTTAAATCATGAATTAATTTTGTGATTTGGTCTATACTTTCTCCATTTGCTGTTTGCCAAGATCTCCATTGATAACCATAAACATGTCCTAAATCTCCATTTTCGTCAGCCCACTCGTTCCAAATTCTAACGCCATTGTCGTTCAAATATTTTATATTTGTATCTCCTTTTAAAAACCATAAAAGCTCATGAATTATTGATTTCAAATGTAATTTTTTTGTTGTAACGCAAGGAAAACCTTCAGATAAATCGAAACGCATTTGATATCCAAAAACACTTTTTGTACCTGTTCCTGTACGGTCGGTTTTTATAATTCCGTTGTCCTTTACATGTTGTAACAACTGAAGATATTGTTTCATAAATTAGTTTTTAATTAAAAATCAACATTTCTTTTTTTAAGTTCATCTCTAATCAAAGATGCACGCTCATAATTTTCATCTGCTATTGCTTTTTCCATTAGACTTTTTAATTGACTTACGCTCATAGAACCATATTCGCTTGCATCTTCTTTTCTTATTGGTTTTGCAGGTTTTGCTTGATTACGTGGGGGCTCGTCATCTTCGGTAAAATTTAAAATAATAGCTGTTTTTTGAACTATATCTAAAGTAGTATAAATAGGGCTGTGAAATCTAAGAGCTATTGCAACAGCATCTGATGTTCGAGAGTCTATTTCTTTAATTTCTCCGTCTTTTTCAAAATAAATTTTTGAATAAAATATTCCTTCTTCGAATTTATAAATAACAACTTCTTTTAAGTTTATTTCAAATTCTTCGGCAAAAGAAACAAATAAATCGTGAGTTAGTGGTCGTGGTGGGCTTAATTTTTCAAGTGCTATAGCTATGCTTTGAGCTTCGAAACCGCCAATAATAATTGGAATTCTTTCTTCGCTATTTTCTACAGACAAAATTAATGCGTAAGCTCCTGCCTGAGCCTGACTGTATGATAAACCCAAAACTTCTAACTTTACTTTCTCCATTTCTTGATTTTTTCACTACAAATATAATAATTACTAGCGAATAAATAAATATTTATCAATTATTTTAAGAATTATTTTCTTCAAACTCATGAAGTTCGTTGCCAGCTTTTTCCCACAAGTCCATTTGATGTTCAAGCTCAGAATTTAATTTTGAAAATTTTTCAAAAACTGCATTTGCTTCTTCAGCATCTATTTTTTCGGGATTAGACAAAAGATTATGTAAAGTTTCTATTTCTTTTTCCAATCTTTCAATTTCTTTTTCGGCTTTTTCTACTTTATTTTGAAGGCTTCTGCGTTGCCTTTCTATTTCTTTTCTTTCTAAATATAAAATTTTATTTTCCGAAACTTTTTCTTTTGTTTGGCTAGCTTGAACTTTTTCTTTTTGTTCAAGTTCTTTCAAGTTTTCGATTTTCTTTTTTCTTAAAAAATCATAAATTCCGCCTATATGCTGTCTGATTTTATGGTTTTTAAATTCATAAACCTTATCAACTAAGCCATCTAAAAAATATCTATCGTGAGAAACAATTATAAGACTACCATCAAATTTAAGAAGTGCTTGTTTCAAAATATCTTTTGACCTCATATCTAAGTGGTTTGTTGGTTCGTCTAGCACCAATAAGTTGTAAGGTTCTAAAAGTAATTTCGCTAATGATAATCGCGAGTGTTCGCCACCTGAAAGAACTTTTACTTTTTTATCAATATCTTCGCCTGAAAATAAAAACGAGCCGAGAATATCTCTTAGTTTAGTTCTAATATCTCCAACAGCAATTCTGTCAAGTGTCTCAAAAACAGTAAGTTCTGGATCTAAAAGTTCGTCTTGATTTTGAGCAAAATATCCTATTTTTACATTATGTCCTATTTTTAATTCGCCAGAATATTCCAGTTCTCCAATTATCACTTTTGACAAAGTTGTTTTTCCTTCTCCATTCCTACCAACAAAAGCAATTTTTTCGCCACGCTCAACAATTAAATCTATTTTATTAAGAATATATTTCTTTCCATCATAAGTTTGGCTAAGTTCATCAATTTTTACAACAATATCTCCTGAGCGAGGTGCTGGCGGAAATTTTATATTCATAGCAGCATTATCAAGTTCATCGATTTCCAATCTATCTAATTTTTCTAATTGTTTAATTCTAGACTGAACTTGATTTGCTTTTGTGGCTTTATATCTAAATCTTTCTATAAATCTCTCGGTATCTTCAATTAGTTTTTGTTGATTTTCATAAGCTGCAATTTGCTGTGCCAGTCTTTCTTGTTGTAATACTTTAAATTTTGAATAAGAAACTTTATAATCATAAATTTTTCCTAGATTAATTTCAATAGTTCTATTTGTAACATTATCCAAGAAAGCTCTATCGTGAGAAATTACAAGAACAGCACCACCATAAGTTTCCAAAAAACTTTCTAACCACTGTATTGCTTCTATATCGAGATGATTTGTAGGCTCGTCTAATAAAATAACATCAGGATTTTGAAGTAAAATTTTAGCAAGTTCAACTCTCATTTTCCAACCGCCACTAAATTCCGAAATTTTTCTTTGAAAATCTGTTTGCGAAAAGCCTAATCCTTTTAAAACTTTTTCAATATTTTGCTCAACATTATCAGCACCAATAATGTTGAGATGTTCTGACAAATGAGTTAATTTCTCAATAAGTTTTGAATATTCATCTTCGGTATAGTCGTGATAATTAGCAATTTGGACATTTAGTTTATCAATTTCTGTTTGAATTTCTAAAACATTTTGAAATGCTGTTCGTGCTTCTTCAAAGACAGAAAGCTTAGCATTTTCTAAAATCATTTGTTGTGGTAAATACCCAATTTTTATATCTGTAGGAACAGAAATATTTCCTTCGTTTGGGGATATGTCTCCATTAATTACTTTTAAAAGAGTAGATTTTCCTGCGCCGTTTTTCCCTACTAAACCAATTCTATCTCTTTTATTAATTAAAAATCCTATATCAGAAAAAAGTTCAAAATTTCCAAACCGGATAGTTAAGTTATTTACAGAAATCATTTTCTTCTATGCGTCCAT
The DNA here is from genome assembly GCA_035406965.1 of Bacteroidales bacterium. Classification (GTDB taxonomy): domain Bacteria; phylum Bacteroidota; class Bacteroidia; order Bacteroidales; family ML635J-15; genus Bact-19. The sequence goes on along the minus strand of DAONZU010000052.1, from coordinate 6,448 downwards.
TTTTTTACCAATAGCATTATCGTATTTTTCTTTTTCGTCTGTAATAAACCCAAACGAAGTATCGTCAATCCTTAATTCGCCTTTGGTAACATGACCTAAACTATTAAAAGGAAATTTCTTCTCTAACAAGAAATCCACAAAATCTGCTTCTTTTTCTGTAGAAACAGAAACAACAACTCTTCCTTGTGCTTCGCCAAACAAAAATGCATCTGTTCTGTTTTCTGCTGGAGTAGTAATATCAAAACCTAAATTATTAGGCATTGACGACTCTAACAGAGCAATATATAAACCACCATCAGAAACATCGTGCATAGAATTAACTAAATTTCTAGCAGCTAATTCTTGTAAAACTTCAACTAATTTAACTTCAAGTTGTAAATCAAATTCTGGTGCTGGCGAATTTTTCACGCCATGATAAGAATATAAATATTCAGAAGAAGCTATGTCATCACTTGTTCTCCCAAGCATATAAATCATATCGCCTTTTCTGTGAAACGCTAATGATGTTTGATAAAGTTTGTCTTTCAACAATCCCAACATTCCAATTGTGGGAGTTGGATTTATTGGTTCTGCTTTTCCATCAACAATAGTTTGATTATAGAAAGAAACATTTCCGCCAGTAACAGGAGTATTAAATGCTCTACAAGCTTCTCCCATTCCTTTTATTGCATTTACAAATTCCCAAAAAGCTTCTGGATTCATTGGCGAACCAAAATTTAAACAGTTTGTAATTGCAAGCGGTTTAGCACCTGTACAAGCAACATTTCGAGCAGCTTCGGCAACAGCAATCATAGCTCCAACTTTTGGATCTGCTTTTACGTATCTGCTATTACAATCTGTTGTCATTGCAAGAGCAGAATTTGTTCCTTTAATATTTAAAAGTCCAGCATCTGCAGGTCTGTTAGTTGTAAGATTTGCTGTTCCAATCATTGTGTCGTATTGCTCATAAATCCATTTTTTAGAAGCAATGTTAGGATGACGAGTCAAGAAATCTGCAACTTCGCGTAAATCAACATTTTGAGAAATTTCATTTGGGTCGAATTTTTGATTTTCTGCATAATAAGCAGGTTCTTTATATTCTCTATCATAAACTGGAGCTCCACCACCAAGGACAAGGCTATCAGCAGGGACTTCGGCAACTAATTTACCATGATAATAAAAATAAAGTTTATCTTCGTTTATTACTTCTCCAATTCTTGCACAATGTAAATCCCATTTTTCAAAAATTTGTTCTACAATATGTTCTTTTCCTTTTTTAATAACTACTAACATACGCTCTTGAGATTCGCTAAGCAAAATTTCCCAAGCTTCCATATTTTTTTGGCGAAGAGGAACAAGACTAAGGTCTATTTTCATTCCGCATTTACCTTTTGCAGACATTTCGCTTGTTGAACAAATTATTCCAGCAGCTCCCATATCTTGCATACCGATAATTGCGTCAGTTTCTGCAAGTTCTAATGTTGCTTCAAGTAAAAGTTTTTCTTGGAAAGGGTCGCCTACTTGAATAGCAGGGATATCGTCAGCAGAATCTTCTGTAAGATCAGCAGAAGCAAAAGTAGTTCCATGAATACCGTCTTTTCCTGTTGCAGAACCAACAATATAAACCGGATTTCCTTCTCCGTAAGCAATAGCAGAAATCATTTTTCCTTTTTTCATAATTCCCACCGACATTGCATTTACTAAAGGGTTTGTGTTATAACATTCGTCAAAATAAACTTCTCCACCTAAAACAGGAACTCCAAAAGCATTACCATAATCAGCAATTCCTTTAACAATTCCACGCAACAACCACCTGGTTCTGTCGTTGTCAATATTTCCAAGCCTCAAAGAGTTTAATTGAGCTACAGGGCGAGCACCCATTGTAAAAATATCGCGATTAATTCCACCTACACCAGTTGCTGCACCTTGAGAAGGTTCAACTGCCGAAGGGTGATTGTGTGATTCTATTTTGAAAGCACAAGCTAAACCATTTCCAATATCAACAAGACCTGCATTTTCTTCTCCAGCGCCAGTTAGCAAACAAGCACCTTCGCGAGGCAAAGTCTTTATCCATTTTATAGAATTTTTATAAGAAGCATGCTCACTCCACATAACTGAATAAATACTTAACTCTGTGTAATTAGGAGTGCGACCTAAATAATTCTTAATCATTTCAAACTCTTCTTCTGTAACACCAAGTGTTTGTGCAATTTCGAGTGTAACAATAATTTCTGACATAGCTTTTATTTTTTGCAAAAAACAAAACTAATATAAATTTTGTGAATTTTCAATTTTAAAAATATTAAGTTTTGAAAAGATATTAAAAGAAGTTTATTAGAAAAATAAATCTTTAATAACAAAATATACAAACACCCAAGGGATTGTAAAAATAAAACTATCAAATCTGTCTAACAATCCACCATGACCTGGGAGTGAGTGTCCAGAATCTTTTAAGCTAATACTGCGTTTAAGTAAAGATTCAATCAAATCACCTAAGATACCAAAAACTACAACAAGTGCAGAAATAACAACCCAGTCCAATCGACTTAATTCAGGAATAAAATAAGACATGAAGTAACCCAACAAAACTGCAAAAATCGTTCCTCCTATACTTCCCTCCCATGTTTTCTTAGGCGAAATTCGTTCAAAAAGCTTGTGTTTTCCAAATAAAATGCCCGAAACATAAGACATAGAGTCAAAAGTCCAATTTAAAACAAATATTCCTACAAGAATTTGCGGCAAAAATTGAATTTGATTATTTCCAACAACTCTATAACTCAAGGACTGAGCCAAAACCAAAGGTAAACTAATGTATATTAACGACAAAATGCTATATGCAACATTACGAAGTGGATTTTCAATATTTCGGAAAAGTTCTTCAACAAAAATTAATGATACAGGAATTAAAAGCAGTGCAAATATTTTAGTATTTACATTATAATTAAGGACTACAAAATTCATTAGAATAAAAAGAACACCAGTAAAAACACTTGTAAAACTTAAAGCTTTTGCATTATCAGATTTTACTATTCTAAAAAATTCAAATTTCAACCAAACATCTGCTATAATAAAAAAAGCAAGCAAAGTCCACTTACCAATTAATATCATTGATAAGCAAACGCTTACAAACACTAAGCCTGTCAAAGTTCTTGTATAAAAATTTTTCAATTTTCTTGTGTTTCTGTTTTTATATCTTCTTGTGTTTCTATTACAGTGTCTTCATTCGTTTCTGCTAGCTTATCGTCTTTTGCTTCTGGTATTGTTTCTTCTTTTAATTCTGCTATTGTATCTTCATCTTGTTTTTGTTCAATTTTTACTGATTCTGGACTTTCTTTATCGCCTTTACGTTTTCCAAAAATTCTTTCTAAATCATCACTAAAAATCACTTCTTTTTCTAATAAAGTTTCAGCAAGTTCTGTTAGTCCTTCCATATTTTCTTTTAAAATATCAATTGCTCTTTGATATTGTTCTTCGACAACAGCTTTTACTTCTGCGTCAATAAGTTCAGAAGTTTTTTCGCTATATGGTTTTGTAAATCCAAAATCGCTTTGTCCGCTTGAGTCGTAATAAGAAAGGTTACCTATTTTGTCGCTCATACCAAAGAAGCTTACCATTGCGATAGCTTGTTTTGTTACTCTTTCTAAATCGTTTAAGGCACCAGTTGAAACTTCTCCGAAAACAAGTTCTTCGGCAGCTCTACCGCCAAGAGTAGAAGCCATTTCGTCTAAAAGTTGTTCTTTAGTTGTGAGTTGTCTTTCTTCGGGCAAATACCAAGCTGCTCCCAAAGCTCTACCGCGAGGAATTATCGTAACTTTAATTAAAGGATTTGCATGTTCTAAGAGCCAACTAACAGTTGCGTGTCCTGCTTCATGAAAAGCAATAGTTCTTTTTTCTGTTTGAGAAATGATTTTAGTTTTCCGTTCAAGACCTCCAACAATTCTGTCAACTGCATCAAGAAAATCTTGATGTTCAATTTCTTTTTTGCCATTTCGTGCAGCTATCAAAGCAGCTTCGTTACAAACATTTGCAATATCAGCTCCGCTAAATCCTGGTGTTTGTTTAGCTAAAAAGCTAATATCCACTTCTTTAGACATTTTTAAATTGCGAGTATGCACTTTAAATATAGCTTCACGCTCAACAATATCAGGTAATTCTAAGTGAATTTGTCTATCGAAACGACCAGCACGCATTAAAGCACTGTCTAAAATATCTGCTCTATTTGTTGCGGCAAGAATAATTACACCACTATTTGTATCAAAGCCGTCCATTTCGGTAAGAAGCTGATTTAGAGTATTTTCTCTTTCGTCATTTCCGCCAAAATTAGCATTTCTTCCTCTTGCTCTACCTATTGCATCAATTTCATCAATAAAAATAATACAAGGAGCTTTTGCCTTTGCTTGTTTAAACAAATCGCGCACTCTAGATGCACCAACGCCTACAAACATTTCAACAAAATCGGAACCGCTAAGCGAAAAGAAAGGCACATTAGCTTCGCCGGCAACAGCTTTTGCAAGTAAAGTTTTTCCTGTTCCGGGAGGTCCCACTAACAAAACTCCTTTAGGAATTTTACCTCCTAATTTTGTGTATTTTTCTGAATTTTTTAGGAAATCTACTATTTCCATAATTTCAACCTTTGCCTCTTCAAGTCCAGCAACATCGTTAAAATTAATTTTAACTCTTCTTTCATTATCAAAAATTTGTGCTTTAGATTTTCCTATGTTAAAAATTGCATTTCCGCTACCACCGCCTCCACCACTCATTCTTCGGAATATTAAAAACCACAATCCTATAATTAGGATAAAAGGTAAAAGCCAGCTTAAAACAACTCCAATATAATTTTGTTTGGTTTCGTATTGTGCTGCTATTTTTTGGTCAGGCGGAAAATCTTGTTGGGCTTCTGCTAATTGATTTTCGAAAGCTTCTACAGAACCAATTTTGAAAAAATAATGAGGTCCTGTATTTTTAGAAAAACTAAAAGAACTTGGTTTTCCAACATCTTTATATTTGTCTTTACTTAAAGCATCAGGTTTTAAATAAACTTCAACCTTTTCTTTATTTACTACTACAATTTTTTCAAGGTCTCCAGAAGGGAGTATTTCTGTTTCAAACTTTTTTCTATCAATTTCTTGAACTTTTGAGCCAAAATCCATAAAGGCAAAAGCCAAAAATAATCCAAACAAAATAACATATAGCCATGTCATATTCGGCGCTCCAGGCTTTTTACCACTACTATTTGGTGGCATATTAGGCTTTTGTTTATTATTAAATCCTTTATTATTATTGTTTTTTTTCATTTTACATTTTTATTATCAACAAACAATTAAAAACACAAATTGTTGCATAAATTATATTGCAATAACTTCTCCGTCTGCCCATAATTGCTCTAAACGGTAAAAGTTACGCGATTTAGCTTGAAAAACATGAACAATAACGTTTACATAATCTAATAAGATCCATTCTTTATTTTCGTAACCTTCTTTTTGCCAAGGTTTATCTTTAAGAACTTCTTGCACATTATGTTCTACATATTGAGCTAGTGTATTTACATGAGTTTCTGACTTCCCTGTGCAAATCACAAAATAATCACAAACGCTAGTTCCTGTTTTTTTCAAATCTAAAATTAAAATATCTTCGCCTTTCTTTTCTAAAAGTGAATCATTAATAACTTTTACTAAAGTTTGAGCATCTGCAACTTTTGGTTTTTTTATCATTTATAATTTTATTTTTTGCAAATATAGAAAATTATAAACTATAGATGATAATAAAAAAATACTTTTTAACAATTCTTTATTATACTTTGAAAAATCTTAAAAATTATATTTTTTTGCAATATGGATGAAAAGATTTTAATAGATATTGTAACTCAGAAAATGCCTTATGGAAAATATAAGAACAGATTTATATACCAGCTTCCAGAGCCTTATTTGGTGTGGTATCACAACAAAGGATTTCCGCAAGGCAAATTAGGAATGTTACTTAATACTATTTACGAAATAAAGTTAAATGGATTAGAATATTTGTTAGAGCCAATAATTAAAAATCAAAAAAATAATATATGAAAAAGACAATAGGTTTTGCATGCGACCATGCAGGTTTTAAGTTGAAAAATCATTTGATTTGTTTTGTTGAAGATATGGGTTATAAAACTATGAATTTTGGCACAAATTCAGAAGAAAGTTGCGACTATCCCGATTTTGCACACCCTTTGGCAGAAGCTGTAGAAGCAAAAAAATGCGATATTGGCGTATCTATTTGTGGTAGCGGAAACGGGATTAATATGACAGTTAACAAACATCAAGGTATTCGTTCTGCTTTATGCTGGAATCCTGAAATTTCAAAACTTGCACGACTACACAACGATGCAAATATATGTGCCTTGCCTGCAAGATTTATTGATAACAAAACAGCAGAAGAAATTTTACTAAACTTTTTAAATACAGAGTTTGAGGGAGGAAGGCATATTAATAGA
>DAONZU010000051.1:0-16450 GCA_035406965.1 Bacteroidales bacterium | reverse complement strand
CCTGAATTTGGAGCTATGTCCCAAAAAGCTTGAAAATCATATTCAAGTCCGCAAACAGCATCATCTAAACCGGCATGTGCTTGTGGACGTTGATAGAAAGTTACATACATAACATCAGTAGCTACACAACTACCATTTTTAACAATCCAGTAAAATTCTACCTGAACTTTTGCTGTATCTCCGAAAGTTGCTGGAACTTCGATACAGTAAGTTGCATCAGCAGAGTAAGCTCCTTCTGGGTTTATCCAGTCTCCATGTGCTTTTGGTACCCAATAACAGGTATAACCTTCTGTTCCTATTGTGCTAGCATGTAAATCAATACAATTTCCACAAATTTCAGCTTCATCAACAGAACCAACACTAGCCATTGGTGTTTTTGCAAAAACCACCTCTTTAAAAGCTGAGCCTAAGCAAGATATACCTTGTACAATATTTTGTTCTGTCCAAACAAACTTCAAATGACGAGTTAAACCAGGATAGTTTCCAATAGTTACTGTAGTATTTGTAGATGTAATGTCTGCTATAAGCGGAGCAGGATTTGGCACTACCCAATCGCCTGCTTCTTCATCCCACTCATAAGAACTCCATTGTCCTACAGCATTTGGAACAGTAGTTACAACTAGATTATATGTAATTCCACAAACTGTATCAACATTTGGTGTTGTAATTGGCGAAGGTTCTTTTATGTAAGTTACTAAAACTTTATCTGAACCAGTACAAGAACCATTATCTTCTATCAGTGTATATTGGTATGTTCCAAAAACACTAATATTAGAAGTAGCATCTGCTGATGTTTGAGGATTAAATATTGTTCCACTTCCCGACCAAGTTAAGTTTCCACCCATACTTGCTACCCCTGCCATTTCTGCAGAATTTCCACAAACTACAAGATCAGGACCGGCATAAGGTGCGGGAGTTGCTAAAAATCTCATTAAAACATCGGCATTAGCAACACATTCTCCATTTACAATATTCCAAGTAAATGTACAGTCTTCATAGTCAGAAACCATAACTACTGCATTTGGATCTGTATGGCTTGTTCCATTAATAGTAATAAAATCACAAGTTGAAGACCAGTAACCATACATACCATCTGTTGGAGCATTACCTTGTAACTGAATAATTAATCCACAAGTATCTTTACTTGGTCCTACATGAGCCACTGGATTTTGCAACCACATTACTGGAGTTCCTTGTCCTATTGAGTGACAACCTGTTAGAACAGCATGTCCTCCATCACCTGGTAAACCACAAATTGGAGATATATAATAAAGAGTATTAAACGACAAAGGTGGTGTTGCCGAAGTTCGACAGAAGTTTGGAGTGTTACTATATGCAATTGGTTGATTATTACCATTATGTATCATAAATTCAAAAACTCCAGCTCCACCATCTGTTTCTTGGTCATTATTATGTGATACTTCACCTCCCGAACATTCGGTTTCACAAAGTATTACTGTTTGTAAAGAAGTCATAGTACCTGCGTAAAATGGACAACCACAATCTCTAAATCCATTTATAGGATAACTACTACAGTTATAGGCATCTGTAACAGTATATCCATAAGAACCTGGAGATTGTATAGTTGCAATATAATGTGGATTACTTTGCAATGTTCCATTTACATAATAACCTGAAAATGGGTTTCCTTGAGAACCTACAACATCAAATTCTACATAAAAATATGTAGTATCGCTTGTTGGTCCACAATATTCTGTAAAGTTTTGAACAGTAATAGCATCATAAACAGTAAACGAAATACTATGAGTTAGCGAACCTCCTGAACATGGGTCTTGAACAGTATTAGTTATAGTATAATTACCTGGTTTTGAAGGATTAAATTGTCCTGTTGTTACATTTAATAATTCAGGATTTATATTAACGCTTAAAGTTCCAAAATCAACCATTTCCAACATAAAAGGAGACGTATTTACGCATCTATTTTCAACTGGAGTTAGTGTTGGATCATAGGTAGGATTAAATGTTATTGTAACGTCATCATAACTAGCACAGCCAGGATTATCATTATATCTTTCGTGGAATCTGAACACATAAGTTCCAAATATATTTACAGTTACACTAGTATTTGGACTTGTTACATTAGAAAATGCTGCTGTTCCAGGACCTGAAATCATTTCCCAATTACCAGTATTACCTGGATGATTAAATTGTCCTGCTGATAAAGAATAAGTTAAAGAACAAATGGCATCATCAGAACCGGCATTAACATTTGGTATTTGGCAGCAGTTTGGATCATATTGATAATAAACAGTAACATATAATGAAGTGTCATGAGCACAGCCAAAATTGTCTGTTATTGTAATTGTAAAAGGTTGTAAAGAGTTTTGGTCTGGTGAACCAGTAGTTATATAAGTTCCGTCCATACAGTTTTGATTGTTTGGATCGTTAACAACCGAACCATAAAGTCCATCCCAAAGTGTAGGTGTATATGTTTGAGTGTAGTCCCAAACTGCTGGATATAAGCTAGGATCAAATTGTATTGACCAACCAAATATTGTTCCCGCATCTTGATTCCAATTATCGCACAATCTTAATTGCCACTGTCCATTTAAAGGACAACCTATTAAATTAGATAGAGGCTGATAAGAAGCATAATTACCAGAAGGCAAACTACTACTTCCCCAACCACCCATAGAACTTCCTGCTTGTTGCATTGTTTGGGTAGCTGTTGGTGTAATATGATACATCCATCCTTGTTGTCCCTCACAACTGTTTCTATTTGGACCAACAACGCCTAAATTTGTTGAACCTCCACCTTGATTTCCAATTTGAACTTGAGTACCATTAGGACAGATAACATAAAATGTTAAATCACCTAAATAGTCATGGGCTAGATTCATATCAATAGAAATAATGTCATTTATTGAAGTAAGTGTTTGACCCGGCTCAAACGAACTTTCAAGCAATATTGACTGATAGCAATTCGGTGGGTTGTCAGGTACACAAACTGTATCTCCACTTGCAAGAGGAACAACACTAGTCCATTGTGGATTTGACCAATAAGCACAAACATGTACAGGCGAGCCCATACAAATTGCAGGTGGGTTAGTTGGCGGAGTAGTTGTTAAAACTGTTGTTGAATTGTTCCATATTGGTGGCAAAGAAACCCTCACTCTTTTTTGTTCAGAGTTGGTATTCACACAATCGTGAGCGTCTTTAATACTTACCACTACAGTATATCCTCTACGGGTTGGGAAAGTGTGAGTAACAGTTGACATTCCCACGCCAGTAACTACAGGAGAACCATCATTAAAGTTCCAAGTAAAAGTATTTGTAGCATCAGTACAATCATAGCCTGTTGCTGGATAAGTTCCTTGTGCATTAAAAGTAACTGGAAAAGTTTGATTATTTGCTTCGTCCCAACATACATCAATATATGTACCGCCTACTAATGGAGGATCTGTAGAAGCGATAACGACCTCACGTGGTTGACATTGGAAGCTACAACTAATAGCATTTGTTCCCACATTAGCTCCTGCAGCACCACCTGTAAACACTACAGTTAAACAACCACTTTCGTTTCCTACTCCAGCTTGTACAGCTAGCTGACCACTAGAGGTTGTATTGTCCCAGCATAAAATTAATGGTGCTGACGCTGATGTTCCATCATAAAAACACATTTGTGTTCCTGCGGGGAAGCTATATCCTCCAGTTACTGCATATGTAACGAACTTATTTACTGGATCATCAGAACATATAGTTACGGTGTATGTTTGACCAACAGTATAAGAACCTATACTCAAACTACCAGAACAAGCAGATACGGTTTGCCCATTGTTGGCAACCATACTGTATTGTCCATATCCATATATGGATAAGACAAATAAACTCAATATTAAACTAAGTAACTTTTTCATAGTATGTTATTTTTTATTAATTTTTTCTACTTGTGTTTGTTGTAATTTTAGAGTTTTCACTCTATTATCTGAGCCTAATTGTAAATCTCTTTGTGAAGGAACAACTAAAAGCATTCCTGTATTACCTGCTAAGTAATAAGTATATCTATCAGGCTCGTAGCTTATATCATACTCTAAAGGATTAAAATTATCTAAATCATCTTTTGTAATAATCTGATTTTCAGATATTTCCTTTGTCTTAGGATTAATTCTAACCAATTCTTTATAATTGACAGGTTTGTCTGGAACTGGTACAAAATACAGAGCATCGCTAACGTAATACTCTAAGAAATTAAGATTTTCTAAATTAGTTTTCTTCATTTCTTTGAGCTCGTTTGCATCAAATTTAACTAACAATTTTTGGTTTACTTCCTGTGCATTGCAAAAGAAAAAGCCAAAAACGAAAGCACATAAAAAAATAATTTTTGTAGTTTTCATATTTTAAAATTTTAAAATTTAACAAAATAAACTCACCCTATAGACAGTTGAAACATCAAAAACGTTGCATGAGTTTTAATTTTTTTTTCATTTTTCTTAAATACAAATGTATAAAAAATATTTTTCATTCTGTTGTTTTATTAACAACTTACCTGTCGAAATTATATAAAAATACAAAACCACACAACTAAAGCACATGTTTCACATAGATAAATGTTAACAAAATTTTTCAACAAACCAAATTAATTAATTTAAAAAAAATAAAAATAATTAATTTTCCAACGTTTTTTTAATTCGTTAATAAATTCTTCTAAAAATAGTTGATAACAGTTTTTTCAAATTATATTTTTGTAAAAAAAAGATTTGTGGAAAATTATTTATTGAAAGATTTAGACGATGCTCAGAAAACTGCCGTAAAATATTGCGATGGTCCTCAGTTAGTGGTTGCAGGTGCAGGTTCTGGAAAGACTAGAGTTTTAACATATAAAATTGCCTATCTAATTTCAAAAGGTATTAAACCACATAGAATCATGGCTTTAACTTTTACAAACAAAGCCTCAAACGAAATGAAAGATAGGATTGATAATCTTTTGGGATACCAAGCATCTCAAAATATTTGGATGGGCACTTTTCATTCTATTTTTGGAAGAATATTAAGATTTGAAGCAAATAAAGTAGGCTTTGATAATAATTATACAATTTTTGATGCTACAGATTCCTTAAGTTTGATAAAAACTATTATCAAAGAGCTAAATCTAAACGATGAAATGTATAAACCCAAATCTGTTGCGGCTCGCATTTCAGCTGCAAAAAATGAATTATGGACAGCAGAGGGTTATGCTCAAAATAGAAATTTTTTAACTCAAGATTATAAAGAAGGAAGAGAGCATTTTCATACCATATATACAAAATATGCACAACGTTGCAGAGCTTCTAATGTAATGGATTTTGATGATTTGCTTTTATATACAAATATTTTGTTTAAAATTAGTCCTGAAACATTAGAACATTACAAACAAAGATTTGATTATATTTTAGTTGACGAATATCAAGACACAAACTATTCTCAATATCTAATTATTAAAAAACTTTCTGAAACACATCGTAAACTTTGTGTCGTTGGCGATGATGCTCAAAGTATTTATTCTTTTAGAGGTGCAAAAATTCAAAATATTCTAAACTTTAAAAACGACTATCCTGATTACCAACTACATAAACTTGAGCAAAATTACAGAAGTACTCAAAATATTGTTAATGCTGCCAACTCATTAATTAATAAGAATAAAAATCAAATTCAAAAAAAATTATTTTCGAAAAACGACCATGGTAGTAAAATTAAAGTTGAGCAAACCATAACAGATGGTTTAGAAGGAATTGAAGTTGCCGAAACCATTTCTAAACTTATAGCTGATAATAAGTACACTGCTTCAGATTGTGCTGTTTTATATAGGACAAATGCTCAATCGCGAATAATGGAAGAAGCTCTTAGAAAATTTAATATTCCACATAAAATTCATGGTGGGTTGTCGTTTTTTCAACGTAAAGAAATTAAAGACGTGGTTGCTTATATTAGATTTTCTGTTAATCAAAAAGATTCTGAGGCTTTTAGAAGAATAGTAAACTACCCTGCTCGTAAAATTGGAGCGACAACGGTAAATAAAATTTTTCGATTTTCTGAAAACGCAAATGTTCCAATTTGGGAAATTATAAATTATCCCGAAAATTATAATGTAGGATTAAATGCAGGAACACAACAAAAACTTAAAGATTTTGCTAATTTGATAGATGGCTTTGCTAAGCAAATAGAAACTAGTGATGCTTCCGAATTTTTGATAGAAATAGTTAACAAATCTGGTATAAATTACGACTTATATAGCGACAAATCCGTAGAAGGAATTAGTAAATACGAAAACCTACAAGAATTATTTAATGCTGCTCAAAATTTTTGCGACCAAAGAAAAGCCCTCGCTCAACCCGACTCTATTATTGATTATTTAGAAAATATTTCTCTCCTATCTGATTTAGAAAATGTTGAAGAAGATAATAGTAATAATAGTAGTAGTAACGATAAAGTTAGCCTAATGACTGTACATTTTGCTAAAGGCTTGGAATTTAAAAATGTTTTTATAGTTGGTGCTGAAGAAAATTTGTTCCCAAGTGCAATGAGTATTCAATCTACTGTTGAACTTGAAGAAGAAAGACGTTTGTTTTATGTAGCAATAACAAGAGCTAAAGAAAATTTATTTATTTTTTATGCAACCAATAGATTCAAATTTGGTAGCATGCAACTTATGAGACCAAGTAGGTTTATTAGAGAAATAAATAGCGATTTTGTTGAATGGAATGACAAAAATGAAAGTCCAATACCAAGTTATACCAACGAAAGAACTGGCTTTGATGAAATTTTTGAAAGCAAATCTCATTACAAAACATCTGAAGACAAAACACCAAAAAAATTTAGTCAAGTTCCTAAAGGAAATTTTGTTAGTGTTAACAAAGCAAGTACGAAAAATACAGGCACAATAGACATTTCGATATATAAAGTAGGAATGAAAGTAGCTCATAACTCATTTGGGAAAGGCGAAATTTTAGAAATTATTGATGATGGAAATAATTCAAAACTAATAATTCGATTTGACACAGGCGACACAAAAACTTTATTGTTAAAATTTGCAAAATTATGGATTTTGTAACCTTATTTTGTGATTTCAATAAATAAATCCTATTTTTGTAAAAATTATTTATATGGATTATAATACTCAAAGACCTCAGCTAAAAATCTCTGAATATGGACGTACTATTCAACAAATGATTGATTATGCTTGTACTATTAAAGACAGAGAAGAAAGAACTAAAGCAGCTCATACTTTAGTTGCTATTATGGGAAATATGTATCCTCAATTTAAAGATGTTTCCGACTTTAAACATAAACTTTGGGATCATTTAGCTATAATGTCAGATTTTAAACTTGATATTGATTGGCCCTATCCTTTGCCAGATATAAAACTGCTAAATGAAAAACCCGACAAAATTCCTTATTCTGAAGGAAAAATAAGATATAGACATTACGGACAAATAATACAAAGAATCTTAAATGAAGTCTCGAATATAGAAGAAGTTGAAAAAAGAGAAGTTTTAATTGAACAAATGGCAAATCAAATGAAACGTTCTTATATGACATGGAAAAAGGAGAACATCTCAGATGATATTATATTTAGAGAATTAGAAGCTTTAACTAGAGGTAATATAGAAATTCCAGAAGGTTTAAAATTAAACGACTTTAGAGAAGTATTAGCACAAAATAAACCCAACACTCAAAAACAAGCATCTAAAGCTAGTTCTAAAAAAAGAAGTTCAAGAAGAAAAAAATAATTTAATATGAGTACTTTTAAAGTTACAGGTGGATATAAACTAAAAGGTGACGTTTATCCTCAAGGAGCTAAAAATGAGGCTCTACAAGTTTTATGTGCAGTTTTATTAACCGACGAAAAGGTTAAAATTAGCAATATTCCAGATATTAGAGACGTAAATAAACTTATCGAACTACTTGGTTCGCTTGGAGTAGAGGTTACCAAAAATGGAAAAGGTGTTTATACTTTTAGAGCCAACGATATTAATTTAGAATATTTGCAGTCAGAAGAATATCGTTCTGACGGTTCGGCTTTAAGAGGTTCGGTAATGGTTTTAGGACCACTATTGGCAAGATTTGGTTCTGTGTGTTTACCTAAACCTGGTGGCGACAAAATTGGTAGAAGGCGACTAGATACTCACTTTTTAGGTTTCCAAAAACTTGGAGCAGAATTTATTTTCGACCCCAAAGACAATTTTTATACCCTTAGCGGAAAAGAATTAAAAGGTACTTACATACATCTTGAAGAAGCTTCGGTTACAGGAACTGCCAACATTATAATGGCGGCTGTATTAGCTAAAGGCGAAACTACAATTTACAATGCTGCCTGCGAACCATATATACAACAATTGTGTAAATTATTAATTAATATGGGAGCAAAAATTTCAGGAGTAGGCTCAAACCTTTTAAGAATTACAGGAGTAGAAAAACTTGGCGGTGCAGAACATAAAATTTTGCCAGATATGATTGAAATTGGTAGCTTCATTGGTATGGCTGCTATGACAAGCTCTGAAATTACTATTAAAAATGTAAATTACGATATGCTAGGAATAATTCCTGATTCGTTTAGAAAATTAGGAATTAAACTTGAACGTATTAACGACGACATATTTATTCCCGCTCAAGAAAATTATGAAATCGAAAGTTTTATAGACGGTTCTATAATGACAATTGCAGATGCTATTTGGCCCGGACTTACTCCCGACTTGTTAAGCGTATTTCTTGTAACAGCAACGCAAGCAAAAGGCTCGGTTTTAATTCATCAAAAAATGTTCGAAAGCCGGCTGTTCTTTGTAGATAAGCTTATTGATATGGGTGCACAAATTATTTTATGCGACCCACACCGTGCCACTGTTATAGGTTTAGATAGAGCAATAAAACTTAGAGCCACAACAATGCAATCGCCTGATATTAGAGCTGGTATGGCTTTGTTAATTGCTGCAATGTCGGCTGAAGGAACTAGCATTATCCACAATATTGAGCAAATTGATAGAGGCTACGAAAATATAGACCTAAGACTAAATCAATTAGGTGCTAAAATCGAAAGAATTAATTACTAAAATTTTAATTGTATGAAAAAATTTTTAATTCTAATCTTAATTGCACACTTTGCTAATTTCTTATTTTCTCAACAAGTTGGCATAAATATAGGCGACATTGCTCCAGACATAAAACTTCCAAATCCCAAAGGCGACAGCATTTCATTATATTCGTTGCGAGGACAAGTTGTTTTAATTGATTTTTGGGCTTCATGGTGTGGACCATGTAGAAAAGAAAATCCACATGTAGTTCAAGCATACGAAAAATACCATGATAAAAACTTCAAAATTGGAAAAGGATTTACTATTTACGGAGTATCGCTTGATAAAAATAAAGAAAATTGGGAAAAAGGAATTAAAGACGATAAATTAAATTGGTATAATGTAAGCGATTTAAGCTACTGGCAATCTCCAGTTGCAAGCAAATATGGAGTTAAAGGAATTCCTAGCAATTTTTTAATAGATAAAGACGGAATTATTGTTGCAAAAAACCTTAGAGGAAGCGTTTTAGAAGAAACCCTAGAAAAATATGTAGTTGTAGATCCTGTTGCTTCTTTTGAAGATGAACTAAAAGATTTAAAACTCGAATACAATAATTTAGAACATTCTGATGAGTACGGAAACTCTAAAGAATTGAAAAAATTAAAGAAAAGTATAGCCAATATCGAAAAATCTATTGAAAACTTAAAAAAATAACCTGACAGTAAACACTGTTTCACATGACAAATTGTCGTAATTTTATTGTGGCAAACTGTTTGTAATTATAATACAGCAATTAAAAAATATTAAAATTTAAAAATGGACGAAACTATTAACAATTCGCAAGATTTAGAAAATAAGGACGCGAAAAATATAGAGATTGAAAATTCTGAAAATACATGCGATTCAAATAATAATGAACAAGTAGAAGAAAAGAAGACTGACAAATCTTCAGGAAGAAGGAAAGAAAGAAAACTTAAGGAAGAAAATTCTCTTTTGCAACAACAAAATGAGGAATTAAAAGACAAATACCTTAGAATTGTTGCAGAATATGAAAATTTTAGAAAAAGAACCGCAAAAGAAAAACTTGAAATACGCGAAAGCGTTAAAGCATCGTTAATGCTTGATTTTATCCAAGTGGTTGATGATATGGATAGAGCTGTTCAACATTTAGATAATGTTAAAGATATTGAAGCAACAGTTGAAGGGGTTAAATTAATTAGTCAAAAGTTTTTAGATTTTCTAAAAGTACAAGGTATTGAAGAAATAGCCGCTCAAGATTTAGAATTTAATTTAGACTTGCACGAGGCTGTTACTCGCTTTCCTGTTGAAGACGAAGAGAAAAAAGGAAAAGTTGTAGATGTAGTTCAAAAAGGTTATAAACTAAACGACAAAGTTATTAGATATTCTAAAGTTGTTGTCGGAGAATAAAATATGGCAAAAAGAGATTATTACGAAATATTAGATGTAAACAAAGATGCTTCTGCGGAAGAAATAAAAAAAGCTTACCGCAAAAAGGCTATTCAATATCATCCTGATAAAAATCCTAATGATAAAGAAGCTGAAGAAAAGTTTAAAGAAGCAGCAGAAGCTTACGAAGTTTTATCTAACCCCGACAAAAAAGCTAGATACGACAGGTTTGGTCATGCAGGAATGGGTGGTGCTGGTGGTTTTAGTGGCGAAGGAATGACCTTTGACGACATTTTTTCAAGATTTGGTGATATTTTTGGAGATGCCTTTGGTGGTGGATTTGGCTCTTTCTTTGGAGGTGGCGGTGGTGGAGGAAGTCGTACTAAAGTTAATAGAGGAACTAACCTTAGAGTAACAGTAAAATTAACCCTCGATGAAATCGCAAACGGTACAACAAAAAAAATTAAAGTTAAAAAATACGTAGCCTGTAAAACCTGTGGTGGCAACGGTGAAAAAAATGGAAACTCAAGCAAAACTTGTCCGACTTGTAATGGTAGAGGAGTGCAAACTCGCGTAGTAAATACCATTATGGGACAAATGCAAACATCTTCTACCTGTCAAACTTGCGGTGGAGATGGCAAAGTTATTCAAGAAAAATGTACAGCTTGCTATGGCGAAGGTGTAGTAACTGGCGAAGAATTAATTGAGTTAAAAATTCCTGCAGGAGTAAGTGAGGGAGTACAACTTTCTGTCTCTGGAAAAGGAAACGCAGCAAGACGCGGAGGAATAAATGGTGATTTAATTGTTTTAATACAAGAAATCGAACATCCCGAATTTCAAAGAGACGGAAATAATCTAATATACAATCTATTCATTAGTATTCCAGATGCTGTTACTGGAACAAATGCAGAAATTCCAACTCTTAGCGGAAAAGTAAGAATTAAAGTTGATGCAGGTACTCAATCTGGCAAAATATTAAGACTTAGAGGAAAAGGGTTACCAGATCTAAACGCTTACTCTAAAGGAGATTTATTAGTAAGAATTAATGTCTTCATTCCTTCTTCCATAAATAAAGAAGATAAAGCTCTGCTTCAAAAAATGAAAGAAAGCGATAGTTTTAATCCGAAAGACAAAAAAACCGAAAGTATTTTCGATAGATTTAAAGGCTATTTTTCTGCTTTTTAATTATCTTTGTGAAAAAAACATAATGAAAAAATCAATACTAATTTTATTTGCTTTAATAAGTTTAACTGCTTTTTCTCAAAGAAATTCAGAAACTGTTAAGGACAAAGATTTATATGGTTCCGACACTAAATGGTCATGTGTAGATAAACATTTTGGATATTTTTATGTAAATTATTCTAAACCTATACCTATTAATAATAGTAGCATAGAAAAATCCCTTTGCTCTAATATTTTTTCTGCAGGATATACTTATCGTTTCAAAATAGCTAAACCTTTCGATATAGGAGCAGAAATAGCTTTTCAAAAAAGAGTATCTTCAATTAAACAAGATAACTTGCCCACTTTTGACCCATCTTTATTTTATGATAAAATTTCAAGTTTTCATAATTATGCCTCTGGTGGAGTTTATTTCAGATTTAATTTGGCAGGCGCAACTTACAGAAACTTAGGCTATTATATAGATTTAGGAGGATTATATTCTTACGCATTTACATATGGAATGAAGTACAGAATGGATAATGAATTTTTAAACCAAAAATTGAAATTTAAAAAACCAGAATACTTATCTCCTTTTGAATATTCTTTATTTTTAAGAGTAGGATTGAGCAATTTTGCACTTATAGCAAGTTGGCATATTGACGATTGGATTAATGATTTCAAACCTGAAAACTTAAACTTTAAACGCAATCCTCTTACTGTTGGAATTCAATTAAATTTATATGCAAAATAGATTATGCGATATTTTTTTCTTGTAATATTATTTAATCTTGTTTTTAATTTTGGTTTTTCACAAACTTACAGAATTGCTCTTTTAAAATACAGTGGCGGTGGTGATTGGTATGCAAATCCGACCTCGCTTCCAAATTTAATAAAATTTTGTAATTCTAACTTAGGCACAAATATCAATCCCGAACCAGCAACAGTAGAACCAGGAAGTGCAGATATTTTTAATTATCCTTTTGTGCATTTAACTGGACACGGAAATATTGTGCTTTCTGATTATGAAGCGAGAAATTTACGTAATTATTTAATTGCAGGTGGTTTTTTACACATTGATGATAATTATGGTTTAGACCAATATATTAGAAGAGAAATGAAAAAAGTTTTTCCAGAAAGTGAATTTATAGAATTACCTTTCTCCCACCCTATATATCATCAAAAATATGATTTTCCAAAAGGATTGCCAAAAATTCACGAACACGATAATAAGCCACCTCAAGGTTTTGGGATAATTTATCAAGGCAGACTTGTTGTTTTTTATTCTTTCGAAACCGACTTAGGCGACGGCTGGGAAGACGAAGAAGTACACAACAATTCTTATGAAACAAGATTAAAAGCTCTTAAAATGGGAGCAAATTTAATTAATTACGTGTTTGAAAATTAGAAACTTATAAATCTAAACTGCTGCTTGCTTTTGTTTTGGTTTATAAAACAACACCATTATAACACCCACAATAACAAGACTTACTCCAATATAATCAAACCAATAAAAATCATCTTTTAAGATTAAAACTCCTGCTACAATAGCAATTATTGGATTCAAATTACTGAAAATACTTACTTTAAAAGTTGGCAAATAATTCAAAGAATAATTTGATAAAAAAGAAGTTAATACAGAAGACAAAACTCCCAAATATACTACAGAGATAATAAATTGACTGCTTTTGTACGCTTCAAAGTATAAGTTTAAATTTTTATTTATTATTAAATGTCGCGAAATGCTAACTACATTAAAAACCACAAATCCCAAACTAATCATTATAGCAGTTAAACTTAAAGAATCTATTTTTGAAATTTCTTTTTTTCCGAAAATAAAATAGCCAATCATAGAAAATACTGAAAGGAAAAGAAAGATAATGCTCTGTACATTAAAGTTAGACAGTCCTTGTTTAAAGTACAAAATAAATACTATTCCAAATACAGATAAAAACACTCCAATTTTTTGAATAGAGCTAGACTTTTCTTTAAGAAAAATATTTCCTGCAACTAATGTTATTACTGGTAAGAATGAAAAAACCAATCCTGCTTCAGAAGCTGTTGAGTTTACCATACCAATAGCTTGCAATCCAAAGCACAAAACAGGATAAAACATTGCAATTAAAATAAGTTTCATCAGTTTTTTAAATGAGACTTTTGGGAACTTTATTTTTTTGAAAATTAAAAGGATTAAAATTACCAAAAACGCCATATTAAATCTATGGGCAAGCAAATCGTAGGGATTAGAATAGTTTAAGCCAGTTTTTACAAAAATAAATGAAAACCCTATAATAAGGGTCATCACAGCCAAACCTATATAAGCTAAAACTATTTCTCTTTTCATTATAAAATTTTTACAAAAATAAAAAAAACGCTCTAACTTAAATAATTTATCAAATAATTTTGAAATATGTAAAAAAGGACTACCTTTGCAATCTCATATTATCGCAACTGGAGAGGTGGGTGAGTGGCTGAAACCACCAGTTTGCTAAACTGACGTACTGGCAACGGTACCGGGGGTTCGAATCCCCCTCTCTCCGCT
Organism: Bacteroidales bacterium; assembly: GCA_035406965.1. Taxonomy (GTDB): domain Bacteria; phylum Bacteroidota; class Bacteroidia; order Bacteroidales; family ML635J-15; genus Bact-19. Next base: position 2,335 of record DAONZU010000051.1, on the reverse strand, counting down.
CTAGTAAAGAAAAGCTCTAATGTTAAGTTAGAGCTTTTTTAGTTTGCGATAAGTTCTAAAATTTATCAAATTTTTATAATTCTTGATAGTTTTATATTGATAAATTTATTATATTTGAGTTTTTGATTAAATATCAGCAACAGATGAACAAATGGACTAATTTAAGCATAGAATACGCAAATCAAAGATCCTACCTTGATGACTTATTTCACGTATATCCTACTATTCCAGAAGGTATAAGAGAAATTGACGAGAATGTTTGGGCTGAAGTCGAAAAAGCGTTTAAACGCAAAAACAATAAATTGCTAATCCGAGAACTTTTAAAACTCGATTTATTTCCAATAAAAGACAGTTATGTAGCTTATTTAAAAAGGGACAACACATCTATTGACCGCAATCCTCGTACAATAAACAGAATTTGTGGCAGAATATACGAAATTGGACTTGACAAATTATATGAAAAATGTAGCGAACCCAAAGAAACAAATCGACAAATTGGACCAATGTTCCGAGAATGGTTACGCAAAAAATCATTAGGAATAACGCCAGTTCCATTAAATAAATTTATTGCAAACAAAAAAGATGCAATTTTAGATGGAAGCGATAAATCAATGATGGATTTTGCAAAAGAAGAATTGGGGTATAATCACAATAAAGGACTTGATTTTGTTGGTCGTTTTAATGGAAAATACGTCATTGGCGAAGCAAAATTTCTGACCGATTTTGGTGGTCATCAAAATGCTCAATTTAATGATGCAATAAGCACGGTTGAGGTAAAAAAGGTAAACGCAATCAAAATTGCAATCTTAGATGGTGTCTTATATATTAAAGGGAATAATAAAATGTACAAGTCTATTACCGAAACCTATAAAAATTATAATATTATGAGCGCTCTAGTATTACGCGAATTTTTATATCAAATTTAAACATGAAAAACTTACTAATTCAAGGCAATAATATTTTTGGACTTAATTACCTTTTAAACGAAAAAAAATTAAAAGGAAAAATAGATTTAGTATATATTGATCCTCCATTTGCAACAGGTGGAAATTTTACAATTACCGATGGAAGAGCCTCAACTATAAGCAATTCTAGAAAAGGAGACATTGCCTACACTGATACACTAAAAGGGCAAGATTTTATCGAATTCCTTAGAGAACGGCTAATTTTAATAAAAGAATTACTCTCTGAACAAGGCTCAATATATTTGCATATTGACTACAAAATTGGTCATTACGTAAAAGTGATGATGGACGAAATTTTTGGCATAGAAAATTTCAAAAATGATATAACGAGGATAAAATGCAACCCTAAAAATTTTGACAGAATAGGTTATGGCAATATTAAAGATTTGATTTTATTCTATACTAAAACATCAACTCCTATTTGGAATGAGCCTAGAGAAAAATATACCGAAAAAGATATTGAGAAATTATTTCCAAAACAAAACGAACAAGGCAGACGATATACAACTGTTCCAATTCACGCTCCAGGCGAAACAGAAAACGGAAAATCAAACCAAGCGTTTAAAGGAATATTGCCACCTAAAGGACGACACTGGAGAGTTGATGTTGAAACTTTAGAACAATGGGATAAAGATGGACTAATAGAATGGTCAACTAACGGTAATCCAAGAAAAATTATATTTGCAGATGAGCGAGAAGGTAAACGCGTGCAAGACATTTGGGAATATAAAGACCCACAATATCCAACTTACCCTACTGAAAAAAATGCCAATATGCTTGATTTAATTGTAAGAACATCTTCGAATGAAAACAGTATAGTTTTAGATTGTTTTTGTGGTTCAGGAACAACTTTAAAATCTGCTCAAATCAATAATAGAAAATGGATTGGTATTGATCAATCAGAACATGCGATTAAAGCCACAAAAGAAAAACTCGAACAAATTGAAGGAGACCTTTTTATCGCTAAACCTGATTACGAATTTATCGAACTTAATGAAACAAAAAACAATTACCAACAAAAGCTAAAATCTAACGAGAAAAAAGTACTAATTTAAAAAACATTACAATTAACATACTTTTTATAACTCGCTTAAAGTTTCACAAAACTAATTTTCTTCGCAAAAAATGCGAAGAATAAGCGCGTTATTCTCCGCAAAACATTTATATTTGTAAAAAAAGTATGGCAAGCTACATTTATCAACGAGAAAATTGGACTGATTTCACTTGGGATGAAAAGAAAATCGGTGTGTTATTAGCAAAAGTTCGTTATTTGCAAGGGCAATTATTAGGTAAAATGACCTCTCTTGGCTTTGATTTTCAGGAAGAATCTACGCTAAAAAACATAACCCTTGATGTTGTGAAATCATCAG
>DAONZU010000050.1:14163-16769 GCA_035406965.1 Bacteroidales bacterium | reverse complement strand
GTATTTAGCTTAACAAAATTTACAATTTTATTAAAGCCAAAAACATCAATATTCTCCACAATAAAATTCATTTTTTAGACAATTTTTTGTCAAAGGTATAAATTTTAATTTTATAACAAAAGAAAAAATAAGAAAATTTTAAAGAATTTTTAAAAATGTGTGGTTTTCTTGAACTGTAGGGTATTTATAAATTTTTTCTGATTTGGGGTTGTACAATAAATTAAAATTTGTATAGATAAGACACTGCGCGTGCGCAGTATCTACTATACTGCATAATTTATTGAATTTCAGAACTTTACCCCCACTTTCGACTTTTAACTTTTAACTTTTAACTTTTAACTTTTAACTTTTAACTGAATTGTTTTAACTTTTAACTGAATCATTCCTCTTCATCATAATCTCTTTTTCTCTCTTGCTTTTGCAATAGTTTCTCTTGTTTAATAGAATCTTTTTGGAATTTTTTATCGAGTTTTGCTTGCATATTAAATTCTCTGGCAATTTCCTTTTCTGATTTCAAGACTTTTTCGCAAACACATCTAATTCCTACCCAATTTTGTGCTCCTCTATAATAATAATCTCTATCTACAGTTACTTCATAAGCATTATGTAACCAAGCCCCACCCTTAGCAACTCCTTTAGTGTCAGTCATTTCTGCGACATTTCCAAAAATATGATAACAACCTATTAAGTTGGGCCAAAAAGAATTTATTGTAGCTGTTGTATGCAAATTAACAGCATTAGTTATATTTTTGCCCTCATTTTGTGGATAAATTAAATTATAAATATGTGGATTATAACTATTTTCAATTTGTTTCTTAGTTTTTTGTGAAAAGCCTAAAGAAGCAATAACTTCCCATTCTTCTTTACTAGGTAAACGATATTTATATATCTGTGGTATGCCAATAGTATCGTCTTTAGGACTATATTCTAATTTATTTTGCCTTGCATACAACATATAATTAACCTGAATACTACGCCATTCACAATAAGCCACAGCTTGTTCATAAGTTATACCAACAATAGGAAAATTATAATAAGCCGGATGTTTAAAATATGATTTCGAAACTTGCTCGTAAATAGACTTGCGCCATACTGTTGAATCGGGAAAACAAGACCTATACTCATCTGAATTTTCACCATACATTCTTTTAAGCCAAAAACTATATTCATTCCAATCCGATATGCAGATTTCAGTTACATCAACATATAAATTATCACTCAACTTTGTTGTTCCAGGAGGTGTAATTGTATAAGGATTGAAAGTTATAAAGGGGAAAGTAGAAATTAAAAATAAACCTAGTGCACTTATCAACTTCATATAAAAATTATTTTTAAACGCACAAAGATATAATACTTTTACAAATAAACAACTTAAAATATTAAAAATCTATAATTATGCCTGATTATAATATTCGAAAGTACCATCAGTAAACAAAACTATCACTTTTTCAACCGTTTTAGGCTCTTTCGAGCTTGAATTTGAATCTTTAAGTGTTTCTCTATGTTCTTTTGTAAATTCTTCTTTTTCAAATGATTTTGCAGTTTCCTCAACGTTTTCTGGCTCGTTATCTGCTGTTTTTAAAGGCTCTATACTTGAATATTTGTCTTCTTTATTGTTAACTTGAGAAAATAAATCATTCTCAACAGGTTTGGACGAAGGTAAATTAGACGAAATATTGCCCTGACTTTGTTTATACATTTCTCCTTTACCTAATAATAACCATTCTGAATTTATTGCTCTAAATCTTTCTAATAATTTTTGAACAAAATCAATTGACGGATTATTTCGACCTGACATAATATGAGAAATACTCGAAGCCTGTACTCCAATTTCGTCTGCCAATTTCGAAGCAGTCATTCCTTCTTCTTGTAAAATTTTTGAAATTCTATTACGCATTTTTTACAAAATTTTATGTTTACAAATGTAATGATTATTTTATTTACATTTGTGAATATTTATTAACAATTATATATTTACATTTGTAAAGTTAGTTTTTGCTGATTTTTGAAATTTATATAGAATTAAACTATATCAAAACCATTAAAAATAACCCTATTTATTGAGTAATTACAAACCTATTTTGAACACATATTTTAAGTCTATTCAAGGCTTTTTATAGTGTTTTACAATAAAATTCACAAATTTAAGTTAAACTTCAACTTAAATGATGTATAATACTGATTATTAACCTTATTATATGCCTAAAAACTTAAAATTTTAAGCATTTTCGTCATTTATTTACAAGATTATCAATTTTATTTAAGTATTTACATTAAATAGCTTATGTAATTAACTGAATATAAGTATGTTATATTTGGTAAAATTAGATGATTTTTTATTTGAAAAAAATTTACTTTTGTAAGTTAAATTTAATTTACATTTGTAATTATTTATTTAATTTATTATATAAATCACTTGTTTCACATTTGTAAATTGGTTAAACTTAGTTTTTGTACGATTTACATTTGTAAACATATTTAGTTTTTGTAAAAAATTTAAAATTGTGAATTTAAGCCTAATTTTACTCCAAGTATATTAAATATTAAAAAAAATAAATCCTGTCTTCTACCCTCTTAAAATTAGTTTTAACGATATTTTATTTTTT